>NZ_VHLC01000019.1:0-100732 GCF_006547355.1 Myxococcus sp. AB036A
GGCCCGCCCTGCCCCGCCGCCCGTCGCGGTGGCGCCCGCGGCCGACGCCGCGGAGCTGCGCAGCCTGCGCGCGAAGGTGGCCGAACTGCAGGCCGAGCTCGATGACTCGCGTGGCGCGGCGTCCCACGCCGAGGAGCGCGTGCGTGACCTGGAGGCGCAGCTGGAGAGCCAGGCCACGGAGCTGGAGGCGGCCCGGGCGTCCTCGGGGAAGAACGACAAAGACACCTTCGCCCTCCGCGACGCGGCCAACAAGAAGGACAAGGAGATCCTCCGCCTCAAGACGGAGCTGAATCAGAAGGACCAGGAGATCATCGAGCTCAAGGACCAGAGCCTGGAGCTGGAGCAGAAGGCCAGCACCGCCGAGTCCGAGCTCGCCCAGCGCGACGCCCAGCTCAAGACGCTGACCGCCCGGGCGGAGTCGCTCGCCGCGGACCGCAAGCGCGTGGACCAGCAGTTGGCCGCGGCCAAGGAAGAGGCCCGGGGCGCGTCCGCGCAGCTCACCGCGCTGCAGACGGAGCTGGACCAGCACCAGGCCCAGGCGCATGCCTACGCCGCGGAGCTGGAGGATCTGCGCGCTCGCGCGGGGCAGTTGGAGGCGGACGTCCAGGCCGCGCAGCATGAGGCCGAGGACCTGCGCGTCCAGTTGGGCCAGGCCCAGGTGGAGCTGTCCGAGCAGAGCAGCCGCGCCAGCGCGGAGGCCGACGAACTGCGCGGCCGCATCGCCGAGCTGGAGGCCGCCACGGCCCGCAACGAGGAGCGCGTGACGCGCCTCTACGCACGCATCAAGAACGAGGAGAAGCTGCGCGAAAAGACGAAGAAGGCGCTCGTCATCGCGCAGCAGCTCCTGGACGAACCCGCGTCCTCGGTGGCGGACGACGCTAGCGAAGCCGCGGCCTAGTCGCGCGGGGCGCGCTCCCCGGGCATCCCGTGCCCGGGGAACTGCCAGCCCCTACCCCTGCTTCTTCGGGGTCGTCTTCTTCTCGTGCAGCTTCTTCGCGAAGCCCTGCACGGCCGCGGGCACGTTCTTGTCGCGGCTGAGGTCCTTCAGCTCGGCGTCGCGGAACGAGTTGAGGAACTTCATGGTAACGGTGAGCGGAACCTTGGGGTTCTTCACCAGCGCCATCTTCACCTTGTGGTTCTTCGTCCACTCGCGGTTGTTGTAGATGACGCGCAGCACGTCATCCATCATCGCGCGGTTGGCGGCGCACGAAAGCACCTCACCGTCGGTGATGCGCGGGCTGCGGATGACGGCCACCGCCACCAGCTTGTTCGTCTCGCGGATGAGCGCGGTGCGGGCTTCCTTGTTTCCCAGCGTGGCCAGCTTGATCTTCTCCGCGATGGACATGCGCATGACGCGCTGGGCCAGCGTCAGGCGCTTGCCCTCCTCCATGGGCGCGGCCGATTCGTCCGCGGCCTCCTGGAACTCCTGGAGCACCTCCTCCGCGGTAGGACCCTGCGGCGGGGGCGCCTCAGCGGCCTCGGGGCCGAAGACGCGCACGCGCGCGGCCTTCATCTGCGGCACGTCCATCAACGTCAGCCCGCTGCGCACCGCGAAGTCGCAGACGTTGTCGATGAGCGACACCGGCGCGCTCGCGTTGGCGCAGAGGTTCCGGAGGATGTCCTCGTGGCGCAGCAGGCGGAGCTGGTTCTGCCCGATGATCTCCGCGAGCTTCGGGCTGCAGTCCTTCGCCACGTCCGCCACCGCGTCGTCCGGCGTGCTGGCGTTGAGGACCAGCATCTCCGCGTACGCCTCGTTGCCCTTCACGAGCCCCAGGAGGTAGCCGAGCACCGGCGGCTGCACCTCTTCGTCACGCAGCGCGGAGCCCAGGATCCGGTCCGGCAGCCCCGCGGCCGTCTTCGCGGCCGTCTCGCGCACGTTCGCGTCCGGGTCGAACGTGAGCATGTAGAGCGCGCCCACCATGTCGGACGGGCTGAGCGGAACGAGCGACTTCGCCGCCATCATCCGCAGCGGCACCGGCGCCGCGGGGTCCACGTGCTTGCGCAGGTTGGGCGGCAGGAACTCCGCATCGAAGGGACAGCCCGGCGGCGGCGCCGGGACGGCGTTGGGAGCGGCAGTGGTCATGACGCGTGATTCCTTCCGTAAATGATGCGCAGGCCCTCGAGCGTGAGAAACTCATCCACCTGGTGGATGGCCTTGGACTCGCTGGCCACCAGCGACGCGAGCCCCCCGGTGGCGACGACCTTCACCGGAAAGCCCAGTTCGGCCTGCATGCGGGCGCAGATGCCGTCCACCATGCCCACGTAGCCGTAGACGAGCCCGGCCTGCATGGAGTGCACGGTGTTGCGCCCGATGACATGCGGTGGCCGCGCGAACTCCACGCGCGGCAACTTGGAGGCATTCTGGAACAGCGCCTCCATGGAGATGTTGATGCCGGGGCAGATGCAGCCCCCCAGGTACTCCCCCTTAGGCGACACCGCGTCGAACGTCGTCGCGGTGCCGAAGTCCACGACCACCACGCCGGCGTGGTGTCGCTCGTAGGCGGACACGGCGTTCACGATGCGGTCCGCGCCCACCTCCCGGGGGTTGTCGTAGAGGATGGGCATACCCGTCTTCACGCCGGGCCCGATGAACATGGGACGGACGCGGAAGTACCGCTCGCTCATCTTCTCCAGGTTGGACTGGAGCGGCGGCACCACGCTGGAGACGACGACCGCTGTCACCTTCATCGGGTCGATGCCGCGATGGGTGAAGAGCTGCCGGACCAGGATGCCGTACTCATCCGAGGTGCGGCGCGTGCTGGTCTCCACGCGCCAGTGGTCGAGCAGGCGCCGGCCCTCGAACACTCCGAGCACGGTGTTGGTGTTGCCGACGTCGATGGCCAGGAGCATCACACCGCGCACTCTACCGCCGTGGGCGCAGCTGCTCCACGTCGCCCGCCAACACGCGTTCGAGCGAGCCCTCCGCCGTCCGGACCAGCAGCGCCCCGGATGGGTCGATGTCCTCGGCCCGTCCCCGCAGCTCCTGCCGGTCAGTGCGCACCAGCACGTCCTGCCCCAGCGTGGAGGACAGCGCCTTCCAGCGGGCACGCACCGCGTCGAAGCCCGTGTCCAGGTAGAGGTCCAACCACTCCTCCAGCCGCGTCCAGAGCGACGCGGCGAAGCGAGCCCGGTGTACCGGCTGCCCCAGGGCCAGGGACAACGATGTGGCGGTGGCCCGCAGCTCCTCCGGGAAGTGTTCGGCCTGGGAGTTGAGATTGACCCCCACGCCCACGATGACGAAGTGCACGCGCTCGGGTTCGGCGGACAGCTCGGTGAGGATTCCCGCGACCTTGAGGCCGTCGATGTGGACGTCGTTGGGCCACTTGATGGCGGCCTCCACGCCCGCGTCGCGCAGCGACTCCGCCAGCGCCACGGCCGCCACCAACGTCAGCTCCGGCGCGCGCTGGGGCGGCAGGCCCGGGCGGAGGATGGCGGAGAAGTAGAGGTTGAGGCCCGGCGGGGACACCCAGGTGCGGCCCCGGCGCCCCTTGCCCGCGGTCTGCTGCTCGGCCACCACGACCTCACCGTGCCTGGCGCCGTCCTGGGCCAGGCGGAAGGCCTTCTCGTTGGTGGAAGGCAGCGATTCGTGGTGGTGGATGGTGCGGCCCAGGTCGTGGGTGTCCAGCAGCGGGCCCACCTCGAGCGAGGTGAGCCGGTCCGGCACCTCCACCAGCCGGTAGCCTCGCGCGGACACCGCCTCGATGCGGTACCCCTTCGCGCGCAGGGCCTCCACGTGCTTCCACACCGCCGTGCGCGACAGGCCCAGCTTGCTGGAGAGCGCCTCACCGGAGGTGTAATCGCCCCCGCTTTCCGACAGGAAGCTCAGGATGAGCTCTTCCTGGGTCTGCTCGTTCGCATTGGCGGCCACAGCGGCACCTCGTGGAGAGTCTCCACCGTATCAGCATCAGCCCGAAGGCGGCGCCGCGCCGTCCCGGAGCTGCCAGGCTGTCAGCTCCAGGGAGGTCTGCGGCATCAACTGGCCGTTGGTCTCCACGGCCATTTCGATGCGCACCACGCCGACGCCAGGCGCGAACGTCATCGTGTTCACCAACGTGGCCTTGGCGTCCACCCGGTTGCGGCCCTCCACCTGGACACAGCGCGGGAAGGTGCCCGCGGGCGTCTCACAGGAGTCCCCCGCCTGGACGATGTGGTAGCGCTCCGTGGAGGACACGGACACCACGTTCGTCCACGAGTGCCCGGTCCTCACCGGACCGCGCAGCAGGTAGCGCTTGGGATCTCTCAAGCCGTAGCCGTCCAGCGAGAGCTGACCGCCCTGGCTGTCATGGAAGACGCCGGCTTCTTCCTTGAGAATCTCCACGGTCACTTGTTTGTCGTCGCGGCCGTTGATCCGGTAGGTCCAGCTGTTGCCCACCGCGAGCGGGTAGTACGCGGACACGTCGTCGGTGCCGGCGCTCGCACCCGCCGCCGCGTCGACGTTCTTGGAACAGCCCGTGCCCAGCACCAGGGCCGCCAGCACCGCGGCCCCGCCCATGCCGAATGAACGCTTCATGTCGATGTCAGTCCGCGCGGCCGGGGCCACGCGCCTCCGCAGGTGAGTGCTTACGTGATGCGTAGAGCGTGTCCAGCGCCTGCTGCGCGGCGGCCTGGACGGCGGGCGCATCGTGCCCCTGCGCCATCGTGTAGAGATAGGCCTCCGCCTCCGGGCCACCGATTTCGCCCACCGCGAAGACAATCTCCTGCACGAAGCCCAGGTCACGGCCACGCGCCAGGTCGATGAGCACGGGCACGGCGACTCGCGCCTTCATTTCCACGAGCGAGCCCATCGTCCTGCGCACCGTCTCCGCGTCGGTCGCTTCCTTGAGCCGGTCGATGAGCAGCGGCGCGGCCGCCGGGTGCTGCCGTTCCGCCAGCGTGCGCAGGCTGAACTCCCGCACCCGCGAGTCCGTGGCCTTGAGGTCCAGCACCAGCGCTTCATCGGAGCGGTCCAGCGCCGTCAACTGCATGACGGCGGACTCGGTCACCTGGCGCAGCACGTTGGTCAGCGCCGTGCGCATGGCCATCTGCCGTCCCGCGGGCGAGTCCTCCTCGACGGGCGCCTCTCCGAGCCCGACCAGTTCGTAGCGCTGAGGCAGACTCCCACCGAAGCGCTCCAGGACCAGGTTGGCGCCCACTTCGGCGAAGCTGCGCGGGTCACCGTCCTTCAGCACTTCGCGGGTGAAGGGCACGTCCAGCGTCATGCGCCAGGGCCGCTCCTCACGCGGCGCCTCCGCGCCTTTCTGCTCGAAACGACCGGAGTCCTTCAGGGCGGCGGTGAAGAGCGTGGCCACGCCCTCGGGAGCCAGGCCCAGCAGGGCGTTGTCCCGCAGGGTGGCTCCGGAGAGTTCCACCGGCGCCACCGGGTAGCGCGGCGACTGCCACCGGCAGGCACCGAGCAGCAGGACGACGCAGGAGGCGAGCAACAGGACCGGCTTCATCGCTCCCCAGGGTAACACCTGGAGAGCGACGGCGCCGACCAATCCCTCACCTCCTGGAGTGCCGCGTCAGCTATCGCGCTCCCCGGACGGCCCCTTGGGGGGCTCGGACGAGTCAGCGGACGGCTCACCGTCGGTGGGAGAGGAAGCAGGCTCGCTGACCTGCGCGCCCTCCACGACGCCAGAAGACGTCGTCGTCGCGGCACCAGGGGCCACTTCGCCCGCCGAGCCGTCCGGCACGCCCGCCTGCGTCTGCCCCGAAGTCGGAGCAGCCGATGTCGTTCCTTCGGAAGCAACAGTCCCGGGCACGTCTGCCTGCGTGGCGACGCCCACGGACGCGGATGCCGCTTCGCCGGAGGCTGCCTCGGAACCGGCACCATCACCCGCCGAGGCAATCGCTTCGCCCAACGTGACACCTGGGGCAGCAGCCGAGCCCTCGCCACTGTCAGCGCGTGCATCGACCGACTCGGAGACGGGAGGTGCCTCACCAGCACCGTTGGCAGCAGGAGACTCGACCCCCGTCACACCGGTTTCGGCAGTCGACACACCGGTGGCACCGACAGGAGTCGTCTCTCCCGCGACGCCCCCGGCAGCCGTCTCTCCGTCAGTGCCCGCAGCCGAGGCTCCGGCCTCGTCAGCGGCGACACCAACAACCCCAGCAACGGAAGCGCCCGCCTCACCCGCGACCGAAGCGCCCGCCTCACCCGCGGCGGCGGCCTCTCCAGCAGTCCCCGCCTCACCCGCGGCGGCGGCCTCTCCAGCAGCCCCCGCCTCACCAGGAGCTCCGGTGGCGCCAGCCTCACCCGCGCGGCTGCCACGGCCGCGACGGCCCCGGCGACGACGGCGGCGGCGCTTGCGGTCACCCTGTGCCCCTTCGGCACCGGCCTCCGCGGGAGTTCCATCGGGACGCACACCCCCCACGAAAGCGCTGGCGGCCTCGAGGTCGTCATCATCCCCGTCCTCGTCGTCGCCCTCCTCATCGTCCTCGCGGCCCTGCAGGACCGGCGCGGCCGGAATTGGAGCGGCTTCACGCGCCTCCCCGGCGGGAGCAGCCGAAGCCTCCTCCGTGGAAGCCCCCGCGGTAGCCTCGGCTTCACGAGCCTCACGGGCCTCGCGCGACTCACGCTCACGGCGGCGCTTCTCACGCGGACGCTCGCGCTCCGCCGGCGCCGCGGCTTCGGTGGGCTCCTCGCCCTCCCGGGCCTGCTTCTCGCGCTGACGCTCCTCGCGGCGCTTCTGGGCCTCCTCGGCATCCAGCTTCGCGGCCTCGAAGAACTTCTCGTCGACCTCGTACAGCGCGACCTGCGTGACGGAGACGGCCGTCTCCGCTTCCAGGAACTTCTCGCCCAGCGCGTCACCGCACCAGAGCATCACCAGCGAACCGTTTGCCTGCGCCTCGGTGCGCGCATCACCGCGCACGTCACCCGCGCTCACCAACAGGCCCACCTGCGCCGAATAGTGGCCCAGGTCACGCCGCAACTCCTGCACCGACTTGCGGTCGATGCCAGGGGTGCCCTTCAGCATGCGCACCGCGTAGCGCAGCTCCACGCTGCCCTCGCGCTTGCGCGCCGTGAGCAAGGGCCCTTCCTTGGACCGCTTGGCCACCTTCAGCTCGCGGAAGCCCAGGCCGTGCATCATCTTCACGACGGACTTCTCGAACGTACCGACGTCCAGCTCGCCCAGGCGCTTGCGCAGCCCGCGCGCCACGGAGCGGCGCGCGTCCTTGAGCGCGGCGCGCAGCGTGGACACCAGCGCGGCATCCGCAGGGGCCTCGCCCGCGGCAGCCGGCTTGCCCAGCACCGGACGGCCGGCCTCCAGCGGGATGCCCAGCGCCTGCGCGAACGCGGCCTGGAGCTCCAGCGGCGGGGCCTCGCTCGGGGCGCCAGCGCGCTCCAGCGACACCTCTCCAGAGTCCTTGCTGAAGGCGTACTGCGGCCGGCGGCCCGCGTCGATGCGACGCTGGTTGTCCTCCAGCAGCGCGGTGAGCACCGCCTCCACCGTGGTGTCCTCGGCGCACAGCTCCTTGACCCGGGCGCGCTCGATGATCTGCTCGGTCCGCAGCCCGATGTCCGACTCGCTGAGAATCTCGAACACCACCTCGGGCAGCGGCGGGAAGCGCTTGCGGCGACCGCCACGCTCCTCGTCCTCGTCGCGGCGGCGCTTGCGGTCGCTGCCACGGCCCGCGACCCGCACGTTGTCCGTGCGCGGCTCCGGGTGACGCTCCGGCGGACGCAGCGGCGGCAGCTCTTCTTCAGGATGCGGCTCCACCACGCCGGTTTGAGCCAGTGCCTCGACGTCCTCGGGAATCGACCAGTCAACCAGCGCGAAGGTATCCTTCGCCGTCACAAGTACCTTGCGATCCCGCGTGCGGCGCGCCATGGCTGCGAGGCGCGACAGCATCGTCACCTCAGGCGTCTTGCCCACGTGGGAGAGCAGGCTCTGCTGGATGGACTTCTCGGTAATTTCAAGGAAGTGGAGGGGACGACCTTCGCTCTCCAGGATGCGGAGCGCGGCCTCGTAGAATGTCATCGAGTATTCCCCAGGAATTCCGAACGGTTACAAAAATGTAGGTCCGTATAGGCGGCGGATGCTAGCCATCGCTAAACTGGCTTGTCAACGAACGCAAGATGACCCGCATACGCATCGGACAGCGCTGGAAACGCGAACCCGCGGCATCCCCGCTCGATTCCATCGCACTGGAATTGGACGGGGTGGACCTTCTGTCCGGGGCCGTGGAGGAGTCTCTAGCAGAAGTCGTCCCCTCCCTGGTGCGCTCAGTTGCGGCGCTCGCGGGTGGACGTCAGAAACTGGCCCAGGTCTCCCTGCCCGAGGCCCACCTGGAGCTGGTGCTCCGCCGCATGGGGCCGGAGGTGGAGCTGCTGGTGGCCAACCTCTCCCGCCCTGCCCGGCTGATGCGCCCGCCCGTCCGGGTGGAGCTGGAGGAACTGGTGGAGGCGGTCCGCGAGGCCGGCGAGCGATTCCTCGCCGACGTCACCCGGGCTGGGCCCAAGGCGCTCGCCACCACCGTGGGGCAGGCCCTCAAGGAGCCGCTGAAGGGCCTGAACCGGCCCGCCCGTCCTCCTGACGAGGCGCCGGCCCGGCCCGCCACCCGGCGCGTGGAGCCCACGGAAATCCCGGGCTTCGGCTTCGAGCTCCGGAACGCCGGGGCGCCCATGGGCCGTGGCGCCGCGCGGGGGACGGCCGGACTGCTCGCGCCCCTGCTGGCAGCGGGCGAGGTCTGGCTGTCGCTGCCCGGCAAGCCCGAGGCCTGGCGCGTCCCCGGCCCGCCGTTCCTGACGACGCTGGAGCTGTCGCGACAAGCGGTGGACCTGGCGCGCGCGGTGGAACTGGGCGAAAGCCGCTTCGAACTGGCCCCCGCGGGCGCGAAGCCTTCGCTCCTGGTCGACCTGAAGTCGGGCCAGGCGAAGGCGGGACGCACCGGGGCGCCCTTCCCGCTCACGGGCACCGTGCTCGCCGCCGCCCTCTTCCACCTGGGCGAGTCCCTGGCCGCGGCCTTCGCGGAAGCGGACCACGCGCTGGTGGCCAACCCGTACCGGATGGAGCTGGCGGAGCGCTGCCGCGAGGGCCTTTCGCACCTGCGAGGCCCCGTGCAGCCCCCCGAGGCCAAGGGCGCGGCCCGCGAGAAGAAGGCCCGCGCCACGGGCCAGGGCACGTCACGGCCGTTGAAGGTCCCCGGCCGCTTGCGCCGGCTGCGCTTCGCGAAGCTGTGGGAGAAGCGCGGCCTGCCGGACGCGGAGGAATCGCGGCTGCTGCTTGGCCGGCACGGACCGGTGTACTGCGCGCCGCACCTGGCCTCCGCATTCTCCCGCAAGGACGGAGAACTGCTGTGGAAGCGCGCCGCGGCGTTGGGCGTGGCCGCGTCGGCGGATGGCCACGCGGTGGCGGCGGACATCGCGCGCGTCTACGGCTTCACGGGCCGGGGCGGTGGCGCGCGCTGGCTGCATGACCACGACGGAATCCCGCTGGGCCCGCTGCTGCTGCGCAAGGACGGCCTGCTGCTCACCTTGTCCGAGGACCGCACCGTCGTCGCCTTTGCGGAGGCCACGGGCCGCGAGGTCTGGCGCCTGGCGCCGCCGCGCACCCAGCGCAGCTGGCTGGCCACCCAGGGACACCGCGCGCTGGTGGGCACGGACTCGGGCTACCTCTATGGGCTCGACCTGGAAGATGGACAGGTCCGCTACCGCATGCGCGCGCCCATGCCGTTCCACGGGCCCCCGGTGGCCTGGGGCCGGCGCTTCCTGGCCATGCTGGGCCGCGGCTCGCACTGGGCCGTGCTGCTCGCGGATGCGCACACCGGCGAATCCGTGTGGACGTATGAGCCGAACCTGTCCCACCTGTCCGCGCCGTTGCCCGTGGGCTCGCGGGTGTTCATCGCCGGAGAGCGCGAGCGCGAAGGCATCCTGCTCTGCCTGGACACGAAGGGCCGACGCCTCTGGGAGCGCCCGCTCAACCTGGGCCCTGGCCCCTTTGCGTTGGCGTCCCTCCCTCGCGCGGTCGTGGTGACGAGCGCCTCGGGCGCCGCCACCCGGGTGGCCGCATCCGGCACGGTGGACTGGCGCGTGGGCGCCGCGGGCGAGCCGCTCATCAACGCGCTCCCCGCCCATACCGCGCGCGACATCACGCTGGTGCCGGGGGAGCGCGTCCGTGCCGTGGACCCCCGCGGCGGGCAGGTGCTCGCGGAGGTCCAGGCCGGCGTGGGGCTCGTCGCGCTCCAGGCCGACGTGCGCCTCAACCTCTACTTCCTGGACGACGCCGGCACGCTGTCCGCGTACCGGCTCGGCTCTCACTTCACGGTGGTGGAGTAACCCCCGCGAAGGCCTAGTTCGCTGCGGCCTTCGACGGGTCGATCTCCTCCTCGGGCCGCTCTTCCTGGGTGGCACCCTCCCAGGTCTCGCCAGCGCCGAGCTTCCACTCCGACGGCACGTCCAGCTTCCACACGTAGGTGGACGTCGCCGTACCGCCCGACGCCGCGCTGGAGGAGAGGTTGATGGTCATCTCCACCTTCGCCACCTCGTTCGGGAGCAGGTCCAGGTCGTAATGGCCCAGCACCATCTGCGGGGGGAACGCGCGGACGAAGCGCTCCGGGTGGTCAATCTTCATGGACGGGTCGGCGCCGCGCATCTCGCCCAGCAGCTTCCCCTTCGCGTCCGTGAGCTTCCACACCGTGTCGAACGTGGCGCTGGTCATCATCTTCAGCACCTTGCCGTCATCCTTGAGCACGCGCTGCGCGCCCCACACCGCCAACTGCAGGCGGATCTGCGGCTTGCCCAGCACCATCACCACGTCGGAGGAGATGATGTCCAGGCGCATGCCCTTGTCCGTGGCCGACCACACCGGGCGGTAACGGCCCTCGCGCAGGCTGTCGAACGTCTTGCGCGTGTACTCGTAGAAGGCCTTGCGGTCCTTGGCGCGGTCGTCCTTCGCGCCACTCTCCTCGCGCTTCTCCAGCTCCAGGAGGTAGTCGTCGAACTTCGTGTTCCCCTTGAAACGCGCCAGATGCGCGTCCACCTGCTCGAAGTAGTTCTTGAAGAAGGGCTTCAACTCATCACGGTAGCTGGCCTCGTCCGGGTTGGCGCGCATCCAGCCCACGCGTTCGAGGTACTCCGCGTGAATCCGTTGCTGATCCGCATCCCGCTGAGCCTCCAGCGCGCGACCGCTCGCGCTGCGATAGCTCATGACGGCGGCCAGCAGCACACCCGCGACGATGACGATGACTCCGAAGTAGCGCTTCACGCGGCAGTCTCCTGTGCCTTTGTCCCGGCAGTGATATGAAAAATCCCCAACGTGATCCAGGCCACCGGGACCCACCTGTTCACCACGCCCCTTCCCTTGGAGGAAGGAGAGCTGCTGGGCAATCCCCAGGTGGCGTGGGCGGCCTACGGAGAACCATCAGACGGCAAAGCGGTGGTGTTGCTGCACGACCTCGCGCATTCGCACCTCGCGTTGGGCCCGCCGGAGGACTCGGCATACCAGCCCTCCGGCTGGGGACGCGCCCTGGTGGGGACGAATCTCGCGTTGGACCCCGCCATCACCCCCGTCTTCTCTCCCGGGTTGCTCGGCAGCCCTTTCGGCAGCACGTCGCCCGCGACGGTGAATCCCGCGTCGGGTGAACGCTGGGGGCTCGAGTTGCCGCCGCTCACGGTGCAGGACATGGCGCGCGCCGTGTCGGCCACGCTGCGCGCGCGGGGACTGACGCACGTGCGGGCGCTGGTGGGCGTGGGCCTGGGCGCCCATGTGGCGCTGCGAGTGGCGTCACTGTTCCCCGACCTGGCCGAGGGCGTGGTGGCCATCGGCGCGGCGCGCGCGCTGCCCGAAGGCGTGCGCGAAAAGCTGGGCCTGTCCTGGCAGGTGCTGCGCGCGGACCCGGACTACCGGGACGGCCTCTACGCGCTGGACGCGCCGCCGCGAAAGACGATGCGCAAGCTGCGTCTGGACTTCCTGAAGCTGCTCTGCGGGCGTGAGTTCCTGGCCTCCGCGTACCCGGCCCCCGAAGCGGCCCGCGCCGCGCTGGAGGCGGAAGCGGATGCCTTCGCGGACGCCTTCGACGCGGTGTCCTGGGCGTCGCTGTGCTCGGCGTACGCGGGCAGCGACGTGTCGGACGGCTTCTCGCGAATCCGTGCGCGAGTGCTCCTGGTGACGGGGACGTCGGATGCCATGGCCCCGGTGAACCGGGTGCGTGACACCTACCACCTGCTGAGCGCCGCGGGCGTGAGCGCCCGTTTCCTCGAGCTGCCGGGGCCCGGGGACCACGCGGCACTGCTCCAGGACGCGGAGCGGCTCCATGGCCCGCTGAGCGACTTCCTGCGGCGCTGCTGACTAGTCGTCCCGATTCACGGCGCCAGAGAGCTTGCCGCGAAGCGCGCCCACCAGCATGCCGATGGCAATCTCGTTGTTGCCGCCGTGCGGGATGATGATGTCCGCGAAGTGCTTGGACGGCTCCACGAAGCCCATGTGCATGGGCCGCACGTGGCGCAGGTACTGGCTCACCACGTGGTCGAAGTCGCGTCCGCGGTCCTTGATGTCGCGGGTGAGGCGCCGGAGGATGCGAAGGTCGTCGTCCGCGTCGACGTAGATCTTCACGTCCATCTCATCCCGGACCTCCTTCATGTGGAGCACCAGGATGCCCTCGATGAGGATGATGTCGCCGGGGTCCACCTTCTTCGTCTGCGGCGTGCGCGACGAAGTGACGAAGTCGTAGACGGGCTTCTGGATGGGCTGCCCGGACTTCAGCGCTTGCAGGTGCTGAACGAGCAGCTCCCTGTCGAAGGCATCCGGGTGGTCGAAGTTCACCTCACGCCTGTCCGCCAGCGGAAGGTCCTTCAAGTCCCGGTAGTATGAATCCTGATCGATGAAGGCCACGCGGCAATCGGCCAATGCCTCGCGTACCTTGCGGGCAACGGTGGTCTTGCCGGACGCGGTGCCGCCCGCGATTCCGACGACGAGGGGGGACGCCATGTGGGCGCGACGTATCTTACCAGGGCGACCTGCGCAAGGGTTCGGTCCAATCCCGGACAATTCTTCCCGCTATCCCTGGCGGATCAGCCCTCGCGCCCTCGCCGCCTCCAGCAGCCCAGGGGCCACCTCCGCCTCGGCCATGGGCCGCACAGCGAGCATTCCCAGGAATTCACCCAAGGCCGGGGGCACGGACATCACCTCCGGTCCTCCCGCCCTGCGCCGAGCGACGAAGGACCAGGGCCCCGGGCCGGGCCGGCGCGCCACCTGGTTCAGCGAATCCAGGCCGGACAGCTCCAACGTGCCACATGCCCACGCACGGGCCGTGAGGTGCCGGCGCACGGCTCGGGCGGAATGGACCAGCTCGGACAGGTCCACGGGAAGCGACCCGACCCGCACGTCCTCCATCAACCCCACCTGCCCCGGCGCGGGCGCGGGCACTCGCCGCGTGAACAGCGACGGCAGCAGCATCTCCAGCGTCAGCGCCGCCGACGCCCCCTCATCCGGTGACTCGCGCAGGCGGCGCATGGCCCAGGACGCGAAGGACTGACCGGGCGTCCGCGCCACGGAGTCGAAGAGCTTCCGGTACTCCTTCGAGCCGGTGAAGGCCGCCAGGCCCTCCCGCGTGCCCGCGAGCAGCAACCGGGTGAGCGGCCAATCGCGGTCCAGGACCTCCGCGACCACGGCCAAGCGGAAGTCCTGGTCCGCCAGCGTGCCCGCTTCGTCCTCCACGGAGGCCGCGGGCGCGGCGGCGTACCCCGCGTCGAACAAGGCCCAGGGCTGGCTGTCCTCCGTGAGCGGAGGCACGGCCGCGACAGCCGCCGGTACGCGCCACGTCAGCGGCGGACGCGCTCCCGCGGGCACCAACTGGCGCAGGCGGCGCAAGGACATCCGGGCGACCTCGGGCGGGTGGCCATCCCCCTCGAAGGTGACGGCGCGCAGCGATGGGCAACGCGGAATCAACGAGGCCAGCAGGTCGAACAGCTCCTCGCGCACCGGCTGCGTGTGGTCATCCACGTAGAAGCTGCGCGGCCCCCGGTGCGTCACCACGCCTCCGGCGATGTGCAGTTCGATGACCTGGTCGAGCGGAAAGCCATCCAGCCCCGTCTGCAGCGGCAGGCCAGCGGCGAGCTGATGGCTGAGCAGGTGCCCCAGGTCGAGCAGCAGCGGCGCCCCGGTGCGCGCGTGCAGCTTCGCCATGAAGTCGAGCACATGCCACTGCCCTCGCCGCGCGAGCACCGCGGGGTTCTCTAGCGCGAGCGGCACGGACAGGTGTTGCTGGACATGGAGCGCGTGGGACACGCACGCCTCCAGGCCCGCTTCGTTGAAGGGCGGCGTGAAGTAGAGGTAGCCCGGGAAGGGCTGCCCATCCACGTGCCACCAGCCCACGTCGTTGCCCACCCAGGGGCTCTCCACGGCGCGCGCGTGGGCGTCCAAATCCCTCAAGGCCTGGACGGGCTCCAGCGCGGGCCCCCAGAGGTTGAGGTGGACGGGATGGAAGAGCACCGGGACGTCCTGGCGACGGCGCCACATCTCCGGGAACAGCGAGGCGTGCGCCTTCGACTCTTCCAGGGAGAGCGGCGCGCTGTACTCCACGTAGTCGAAGAGGCCCGGTGACTCGTCCAGCAAGCGGTAGGGCTGCGGCACGTCCGCCACGCTCAGGTTGCTGCTCAACCCCAGGCCCCGCCAGGGCAGTGTCCATGTCTCGGAAACCGCATGCGTCATCCGCTCAACGTAGACGCGCCCCGCGTCCACCGCCACCCACGACTGCCGGGCAGTGGCGCGATGAACGCTCCCGAGGTCGGGTATGCTCGCCGATTCCCCTCACCCCAGGAGCCGCGATGCCCGCCCCCTCACGCGTCGAGATAGACGAGTCCAACGCGCAGTACCGTGGAGCCTGGAGGCTGTTCGCCCTGGGCAGCAAGTCGGGTGAAGTGGTGGAGCGCCCCGAGGTCTACATCACCGCCTGCCACGTCGCCTGGTCGATGATGAACTCCGCCTTCCTGCGCGCGCCCGTCGACACGGAACAAGCGCTGGCGGCCGCGGCGGCCTCGGCGGCGCGCTACTTCTCCGCCGGCAAACATGGCTGGAGCTTCGTCGTCTGCGACGACTGGCTGGCGCCATCCGTGCGCGACAACGCGCCATCCATCCTCGCCTGGTACGGGCTCAAGTCCGAGATGGACGTCACCGGCATGGTGGCGGACCGGCTGACGCCCTCCATTCACTCACGGCCTCCGTTCACCGTGCGTCCCGTCACGGATACCTGGGGCCGGCAGGCCGTGGCCGACATCAACGCCAACGTCTACGACGTCCCCCGCCACTTCGGCCGTGAAGCCTTTGACAAGGACACGCTCTACACCCCGGACTGCCAGGGCTTCGTGGCGTGCCGCGACGAAGAGGCCGCGGCCAGCACGGTGGTGCTGCGCGTGGATGCCGCCGCCTACGTCGCCCTGGTGGCGACCCAGCCCCAACACCGCCGGCAAGGTGCCGCCGAGGCCGTGATGCGACATGCGCTGGCGAAGGCCCATCAGGACTGGGGCACCGAGCGCACCGTCCTCCACGCCACGAGCGCAGGCGAGCCCGTCTACACCCGCATGGGCTACCGGCCGGTGACGCGCTTCCGCATGTACATGGCGCCTCCACCGGGCCAGGGCTGAGCCACACACACGGTGCTCGGCACGGGGGAGTAAAAACAGACTCACGCCATTTCGAGAGAGTGACTGGCTTTTTCTACCGAGCTTGAAAGCCAGCCGCTCCGTCGCATTGAAGAATGCCGCTCCCGCATGAACTGCGGCCCACATTCTTCGATGGCGTGGAGGTTGTGGCAGACTGATCCGTGAGGGGGCTTGCCGCACGTCTTGCATCGCCCAGCCACACGGAGTCCGCACATGGCCAAGTGGGATGATCTCGTCCTGGCGATTCCACCGCACGCGGGCGGCAGGTCTCAGGCTCCCGCCGCGGTCACGCTGCTGGAGACGCTCCTCGGCCTTCACGAAGCACAGCTCACCCTCCTTCGCGGGTTGCGTCGCGACGTCCGGCCGCTGCAGGAAGGTCCCTTCCTGGCCGGGCGGCTCCACCTGGAGGCCGTGCGCGCCCCTCAGGCCACCCGCGACGAACAGCTGGAGCAGCTGAAGTCCGCGCGAAGCTGCTTCACGGAAGCCATGGGCACCGAGCGCGACAAGGCGCGGCTGTCGTTCATCGCCCTGCACCTGGGCCTCTGCTGGCTGCTGCTGGGCGCGGAGCGGGATGCGCGGGAGTGGACGCAACTGGCCCACCGCACGGCCGTGGAGGCCATGAAGGACATCCTGGTGGAAGCCTCGAAGCACCAGGGCCTCACCCAGAACCGGTACCTGGATCCGGCGCTCACCTTCCTCATGTTCTTCACCAGCACGGCCACGCTGGGCGCGGGCTACCTCTTCTGGGACCGGGTGCTCAGCAAGCGCACGGGCACGGTGATGCGGCGCGCGCTGGGGCAGATGCAGGCGCTGGCGGACTACGTGGACATGCTGGGCGAGGTCCGCCTCCGACTGGGCGAGCTCCCCCATGACGTCGCCCGATACGAGCTGACCCACGGCGTGGACGAGCAGCAGTCCGTTGCCCGCATCACCATCCGGAAGCTCATCAACGACCGGGAGGCCATCTACTTCAACGGCCGGGAGACCCGGAAGGTCACCTGGAACGACCAGGAACGCTCCGAGGTCATCACCCGCGAGCTGATCTGACGCCGGGCGCTGTCACCGTCCCGTCAAAACCTGTTTTCAGGATTGCCGCGAGCGCAACGTCAGACCGGCCCGCCATAGTAGCGGCACTTCCTTGATGGGGGCGAAGGTGACGGCGCAGACGATGCTCGTGTTCATTCCAGTGGTTCTCCTAGTCGCCGCGGCGGTTGCGATTCCGCGGCCCCGCCGGCGCTCACGCCGGTAGTCGTAGTCACGGCCGGGGTTGCGCCCCGGCCGTCTCCCTGGCCCGGGCGGGTGTAGAGTGCGGCAGTCGTCGCAACCCTCCCCTCCCGAGCAGCCGTGGCCGAACGTCCCACAGTCCTGGTCGTCGACGATGATCCTCACCTGAGGGAAATCGTCCGCTTCGCGCTGGAGCAGGGAGGCTTCCGGGTGGATGAGGCCGCCGATGGCCGCGCCGCCCTGACGCAGGTCGACCGCGCCCTCCCAGCGCTCATCGTCCTGGACATCATGATGCCGGAGCTGGACGGGCTCGCCGTGTGCCGTGAGGTCCGGCGCAAGCACGAACTGCCCATCGTCTTCCTCTCCTCGCGGGATGACGAGGTCGACCGCATCCTGGGCCTGGAGCTCGGCGGCGACGACTACCTCACCAAGCCCTTCAGCCCGCGCGAGCTCGTGGCACGCGTGAAGGCGGTGCTCCGGCGCGCACGGCCCGCGCCGGCCCCGGAAGCCGAAGCGCCTGCGGCGCGGATGCAGTCCCGAGGGCCGCTGCGCATGGACGCGGAGCGCTGGCGCGCGTGGTGGCAGGACACGGAAGTCGTGCTCACGGTGACAGAGTTCCATCTGCTGGCCACGCTGCTCCGAGTCCCCGGCAAGGTCTTCACCCGGGATGAGCTGATGAACCACGTCTACGACGACGTGGTGGTCAGCGACCGGACCATCGACAGCCACGTGCGCCGGGTCCGGCAGAAGTTCGCGAGCGCGGGCGGAGACGTCATCGAGACGGTGCATGGCCTTGGCTATCGGCTCGCCCTCCCCTGAGCGCCGCGCGCGCCCGCGCTTGTGGCTGGTGTTCGCCGCCGTGGGCATCGCGGGGTTCGCCCTCACGCTGGCGGGGCTTGCCTTCGTGCGCGTCTACGACAACCAGCTCATCCGCCAGACGGAGTCGGAGCTGATTGCCCAGGGCGCGGTGGTCGCGGAGGTCTTCCGCGAGCGGCTGCGCGCCACCGTGCCAGAGGGCGCATACGGCCGCGAGCGCACCGCTCCCTGGCCCTTCCCCATTCCCGACGACACGCGCCTGCGCCCCATCCTCCCGTCGCTCAGGGCCTCGGATGCATCCCTTCCGCCGGGCGACACGCCTCGGCCTTCGCGCGTTCCCGCGGAGCCGCTGTCACACGCGGCGGGACTGCAACTGACGCCGCTGCTCGAACAGGTGCGTGCGGCGACGCTGGCCGGCATCCGCGTGGTGGACACCGAGGGCGTGGTGGTGGCCAGCAGCAGCCCCGCCCTGCTGTGGACCACGCTGGCGGACCGAACCGAGGTCCAGCGGGCCCTGCGCGGCGAGCCCGTCAGCGTGCTGCGCCGCCGCGTCGCCGACCCCGAGGACACCCCGCTGGCGTCGCTCAGCCGCGACACCGGCATCCGCGTCACGGTGGCGCTCCCCGTGCTGGAAGGCGATCGCGTCTGGGGCGCGGTGGTGCTGACGCGCACGCCCATGACCTTCGCCAAGGCGACATACGCGGACCGGTGGAACCTCACGGCCACCGGCTTCGTGTTGCTCGGCGCGGTGGCGCTGATGTCGCTGGCCGCCGCCGCGCTGGTGGGCCGGCCGGTGCGCGCGCTGGTGAAGCAGACGCGCGCCATCGCCATGAGCGACCCTTCGGGCTTCGAGCCCATGGCGCGCCCCGTGGTGGCCGAGCTGGCCGAGCTCTCCGAGTCCCTGGCCGGCATGGCCACCGCGTTGCGAGACAGGAACCAGTACATCCGTTCCTTCGCGGCCAACGTGTCGCACGAGTTCAAGACGCCGCTGGCCTCCATCCAAGGCGCGGTGGAGCTGCTGCGCGACAGCGCCGACGCGATGTCCCCCGAGCAACGCGCGCGGTTCCTCGCCAACGTGGATTCGGATGCCCGCCGGCTCACCCGACTGGTGCAGCGCCTGCTGGAGCTGGCCCGGGCGGACTCCATGACGGCCACGCCCGCGCAGGTGGAGCTGGGCCCGCTGTTGGAGGGGCTCGCCCTCCGCGCCCGCGCGGACGGTGCCACGGACATCCATGTGACGGCCCCACCCGCGGGCCTGAAGGTGAGCCTCCCGCAAGAGGTGCTCGACGACGTGCTGTGGCAGCTCGTCACCAATGCCCGCCAGCACGGTGGCGACACCGTCCGCGTGGACCTGTCGGTGGAGCAGGCCCCGGAGGCGGACCTGGTGCGCGTGGTGGTGAAGGACCGCGGCAAGGGCATCTCCGAGTCCAACCGTGCGCGCATCTTCGACGCCTTCTTCACCACCGCCCGCGAGCGCGGCGGCACGGGCCTGGGCCTGACGATTGCCCAGTCCATGCTGCGCGCCTTCCACGCGAGGTTGGAGCTGCTTCCTTCCGACACGGGCACCACCTTCGCGGTGGTGGCGCCCGTGCCCCGGCTTCAACGGAAGTAGCTGTCGGAGATGTCCACGGAGTAGCCCAGCTCCAGCGTGGGCGAGGACGCGGCCACCAGGAACTGGCGGAAGTGCAGCGCCTTTCCGGGCAGGCCCGACGCCTCCGCGGCCACGGCTTCCGTCGACTCGTACTGCTCCAGGCTGCCGCCCTCGCGCCGGTAGTTGAACACCGCGGGGAAGTGCGCGCGAGCGCGGAGCTCCGCCACCGGCCAGGAGACTCGCGGCAACGCCAGCTTCAACCGGCCGGAGAGGTGGAACACGCCCAGCTCTCGCGACAGCACCACCTCCAGCGTCCCGCCCGTCTCTCCCAGCCGCGCCGGAGCGGCCTTCAACGCCAGGGTGCCGTTCTCCGACTCCACGGGGACGGGAATGGCATTCAGGGTGACGCGCTCCAGCCGGTGTCCTTCCGGAAGCACCAGCTCCAGCGGCTGCTCGCGGTCCAGGCTCAGCGCATAGCTGACGCGCAGCGTGGCTCGGCCTTCCAGCGTGGACACCCAGGACGCGGTGGCCTCGGTGATGCGCGGCTCGAGCGGCGGGCGCACCTGCTGCTTCTGGCTTTGTGCCACCCGCGCCACCGACGCGCGCCAGCCGACGCGCAGCATCCCTTGCACGGGATAGACGGCGTGGGACTCGCCTCCCATCGAAGCCAGCGGCTCGGTGAGTGTGAAGACGGACGTGTCCGCCTCCAACGCCAGCGGCACCGGGGACGCGTGGGGCCCGAAGCGCAGCTGGGCCCGGCGCTCCGGCCCCGCTCCGGGCGAGCGGATGGAGACGCCCACGTCGAAGACGTAGCGCCCGGCCTTCCGCGTGAGCAGGCAGAGGTACCCGTCGACGACACCCACGCTCCCTTCCTCCAGCGAGGGCAACGTGGCCGGGTACGTGTCCGCGTCCAGTTGGAGCAGGCGCACCTGTGTCCAGCGTCCGTCCGCGAGCACCTCCACGTCGAAGTGCCCGTCCACGAAGAGGGCGTCCGCCGTGAGCCGGCCCTTGAGCTGGCTCTTCACCAGGGCCTCCATCGGAGGTGCTTCAGCGGGAGCCGCCTGGCGCTGCGCGTAGAGGGGAATCAGCTCCTGAAGCGGCACGGTGGCGGTGCCGGAGGGAGTCTTGGCGGCCGAGCCATCGGCCGTGGTCAGCAGGAGTCCAACGAAGAGCGGTACGGTCCACATGGCGGAATCAGCTCGCTTCCGGGGTGACAGGGGTGGAGGCAGCGGGAGCCACGGCGGCGCGCGGAGGCTCACCTGGCAGGGACAAGTCGGAGAGGAAGGCCCGCACACCAGCGCGGGTGGAGAGCACCATCAGTCCCAGCAGCGCGGCGAGGATCTCCAGCGTGTAGATTAGGCCGGTGTAGCCCTGGAGGATGACGGCGCCGGTGGGGACCACCAGCGTGGCGCCCCACAGCCCCGCGAGCACGGACGTCCGCTCCTTCGGGAAGAGCCAGCGGACGTACACCACCACCGCCGCGCCCAGGCCCACCGCGCAGAGGGCGTAGGCGGCGTAGAAGTTCATGAAGGCCGCCAGGTACGCCAGCAGCACGAAGAAGAAGCCGTACACGGACGCCAGCAGGTACGTCTCATGGAGCGCGAGCGAACGGCGGTGGCGCAACCCCAGGGCCGCGAGCAGTGCGAGCAGCCCCAGGAAGGGCACCCAGGCCCGGGTCGCCATCGTGCCCACCAGCGCGTCGAACGTCTTCTCCGACGGGAGGATGACGCCCAGGTTCACTCCCGACTCCAGCGACTGGAAGGCCCAATCCAGCGTCACCGCGTCGGCCGTCGTGTTCACCGACGACGCGGCCAGCACACCCGACGGGTAGTCGTAGTTCTCCCCTCCTTCGACGGCGACGTGGACGCGCACGTCCCGCGCGGGCAGCGCTGGATCCAGGCGGTACACGAACGAGTTCAGCCCCCGGGCGCGGTAGCGGATGGTGAAGCGGGACGTGGCGCCCTTGGCGATGCGGCCCGTCCACACCAGCCGGTTGCCGGACTCGCCCAGGTCCAGGCTGGACTCCGTGCCGTCGACCAGGAACTGGAGCTCCGACAGCAGCACCTGCGACTTGTCCATCTCCATGGGGAAGATGAACGCCACGTCGATGTCGGTGCTCTCGCGGTTGACCACCGCGTAGTCGGCGTTGAGGGTGAAGTCGAAGCCGGAGAAGTACCGCAGCCCGCGCTTGCGGTAGTTCATCTTCGCCTGCACCTCGACGTGCTGGCGGTCGAAGGGCAGCGGCTTCAGCTCGGTGAAGATGGTGCCGCTGTGCACGTAGCGCAGGGACGGCGCGGGTTGGGTGACGGGCGCGCCCCAGCGGTCCTCCACCCCGGCGGCCAGCTCCGAGTTGGCGAAGTCCGTCCGGTCCGCCACCTGCCCGGCGATGACGGCCGTGGCGAAGACGACGATGACCAGACTGCCGAAGACGTGGTGGGCCACGAGCCAGCGCAAGGCCCGGCGAAGGGCGCCTTCGGGCGCTCGCGGCGGACGGGGAGGCAGCGGAGGAGGTGCGTTCATGGGCGCAGGATCTGCGCCCCCCGTGCAACGGTGATGGCCCCCTTGTGCGGCTGCCAAGGAATGTTCGTGCAGATTTCGTGCAGGCCGGGATGCAGCTTCACCCAGCCCCGGATACACTCTGCGTCCATTCCGCGTCCTGGACGCGGCCCCTTCCCTGAAGCCCCGACAAGGTCGTCATGTCCGTCCCTGGAATCGGCTTCCCTGGCCCCTGGCGGCTCCGCTCTGGAGCCGAAGAATACGAACTGCTCGTCATGCGAGCCGTGACGGCCCTCGACGAGCGGGAGTGCGTCCCGGCCGAGCACATCACCTGGCAGCTCGACCATTGGCTGACCTCCGCCCGCAGGCCCCTGCTGGAGATGTACGAGGCCTTGGGCGGCATCCTTCCGTGGAACGCCAGCTCGCTGGACCGCGCCCGGCAGGACGCCCGCGTACGAGACCGGCTGGTGCAGGCGCTGGAGCGCCGTGAGCTGGTGGCCCTGCGCGTGCAGCGCCGCGCCGCCGCCTGGGCGTGGCCGGAACCGGCCCTGCCGCCCCCCAGGCCCGAGCCCGAGGTCCTCCCCCTGGCGCGCCCGCCCGTGGAGGTCTTCACCCTCTTCCCCGACCCGGCACGGCAGGCCGAAGCCCTGCGCCAGGCCGCGGCGGCGGGTGTGCCGTTCTGCGAGGAGTGTGAAAAGCAGAAGCAACGGGCCGCGGCGTGAGCGCACCGGTCCCCCAGCTTCCGGGCCTGCTGCAGTGGGTGCGTCAGGCCACGGAGGAAGCGCCCACCTCGGCGCTCTACGCCATCCTGGACGGGGCACGGGCCCCCAACATCCACCGGCTGGTGCTCACCTGCGGCCTGACGCAGAGCTGCCTCTATGCGGGGAAGCTGCCGCCGGAGCTGGTGGAGGTGGCGCCCTACCTGGTGCAACTGCGGCCCGGAGCGCCCGCCACGGAGCAACTGCTCGCCGCGGGCTGGGGCAAGAGCTGGGGCATCTTCGTGCAGAGCCCGGCCCACCCGGACGCGCTGCGGCGGCACCTGCGGCGCTTCCTCAAGGTCAAGGACGCCAACGGCAAGTCGCTGGTGTTCCGCTACTACGACCCGCGCGTGCTGCGCGTCTACCTGCCCACGTGCACGGACGACGAGCTGGACTTCCTCTTCGGCCCCATCGAGCAGTTCTTCGCTGAGTCAGAGGACGGCGGCAGCATGCTCGCCTACGCGCGCCGTCCCGAGAACGCGCCCCTGGACGCGCCGCCGCTGTCCATTCTCCCAACGCCGCTCATGTAGCGGCCTCGGCCCCCCCTCCCTGGGGCGCACCGTTGAATCGATGCGCCCCGGTCGGGCCTCCCCGCGTCAGTGCGCGGAGAGCAGAGGCCGGTCGAACGCTCGCGCCAGACAGGCCTGGTTCGCCACGCTGTCCAGGTTCGTGTTGCGCATCTGGATTTCGTAGAACGGGCGGCTCAGCGACGTCACGACGGGGTCCTGCACCCAGAATGCCGTGGAAGGACTGGCCATGCCCGTGGCGAGGAACGGCGAAAGCGCGCCGTACTCGTCGATGTGCGTGAACTCGGTGCGCGTTTCACGGCCGTGGCAGCCGTTGCAGGTGTTGCGCGAGAAGACGTGACGGGCGTCGTTGACGGAGATGCCCGACGCACGCCAGTACGAGTCCGTCGGCGACGAAATCCACGGGAACGCGCCGAGGAACGGCATGCTCGACGTGGGATACACCGGCGGCGCGGCGTAGCTGTTGGCCAGGATGGCGGGCGTGTTCGCGTTGATGAAGTCACGCAGCACCGTCGTGTTGTTGTGCGAATCGCCCGGCGTCAGCACCGTCGGCTGGCCCTGCAGGCGGTTCACCGAGGGACCCGAGCCCATCAGGTGAAACTCACGCAGCTCCCACGGGTAGCGCAGCCACTCCTCGTTGGTGCGGATCTGGTTGACGGCGCTGCCGTTCGGCTTGCGGGGCGCGGCGTTGCGCACCACCACCTGCTGCGTGAGGCTCGTCAGCGCCGCATTGTACGCCGAGCTGCCCAGAATCATGGACGGCGCCGACAGGTTCAACCACCCCTGCGCCCAGGTGCGGACCGCGTCACAACTGGCGTGCGGGACGCCGTACTCGAAGATGACCAGGAAGGGCCGCACGCCGCAGGCCCCGCTTGAACGATCCACCGCGGCGAAGACGAAGCGCAGCTCGCCCGCGTTACCAGAAGCGTAGGCGGACGGCCCCGCGCTGCCGCCCAGGTCCAGGCGGTTGACGATGGCCACCAGCTTGAACGGCGACCGAGCCAGCTCCAGCGCGCCGCTCGAGCGCGGCCACGGCGTGAGGATGCGCGCGGTCATCGCCGGGCGCGCCGGCACCGTCCAGCCGTTGATGTTCTGGTTCACGGTCCACTGACGCAGCCAGTGCTCCGTCAGGTTTGCTGGCGACACGTACGAGCTCGCCATCTCCCGCATCAGGTGGTTGAACGTCCACACACCATTCGGGTTGCCGGCATTCGTACACGGGTCATACGTGCGCGTCGGGTCATTGACCACGTTGGGGTGGGTGATGATGAGCGAGTTCTCCGGCTTCACCGCGTGGGAGATACCCGCGGGGAAGATGGGGATGGGGACACCCGGCCGGAAGATGTCGGGCGACAGCGGCGTGAGGACGCGCTCGGAGACGCGGACGCGGTTGTCGAAGGTCGCGACCGTCAGCGGCGTCTGGGGGTTGCGCGCCTGGAACTCGCGAATGCGGTCCTGCGTGGCGCGGTGGGTGACGAAGTCCACGTCGCCAATGGCGGAGAACACGCCGTCACCGGCCTGCTCGTCACCATTGAGGCCCTGGTCGTTCAGCACGAGCGCCTGCCCCGAGTCCGACACCACGGGAACCTGCTGATGCACCTGCCCCTGCGCGAGCTTCGCGCGGATGAGGCTGCGCGTCTTCGACGTCAGCTCGCCGTCGAGCGCGATGGCATCCATCGAATCGAGGATGGGCGCGGCGCCCGTCTGGGCCTGCTCCTGCGCCGCGGACGTCGGCTCCTCCGAAGGGAGGGATTCGGAGCCACCACACCCTGCGAGCAGGGATGCGGCGACGACGCCAGACCAGGCGCGCAACACGCCTGGAAACTTCTTGGAGGACTGCTTCATGGGGGACTCCTCGCGGGTAGACTGCAAACGCGGCCTTGTGCACCCCGCAGGCCAGAGTCCCCTTTCAACGCCTTCCAGCGCGGCGCGTGCGCCGCCGCTTGCGGCAATGACAAATCACGCCACAGCGTGACTCGCCCTGTAACGGCAGACGTCACAGACTCAAGGGAGAGTCATTGCAGTCCCAGGGTGTTGAATTGCAGCACGGCCACCCGAGTCCCCCGCACTGTCAATCCACTGGAAGCGGCCGGACCTCCAACTGCTTGGACGCGAGGAACTCCGGGTTGAACACCTTCGACGCGTAGCGGCTGCCGTGGTCGCACAGGAAGGTGACGATGCGCAGCCCCTCGCCCCGGTGACGTCGCGCCAGCTCCCACGCGGCGCGCACGTTGAGGGCCGCCGATGTGCCCACCACCAGCGCGTCCTCGCGCGCCAGGTGATAGAGCATCTCCACCATCTCCTGGTCCCCCAGGCGCATGGCCTCATCCACGCGGGCCCGGCGGAAGTTCTCCGTGAGGCGCATGATGCCAATGCCCTCGGTGATGGAAGAACCGGGCCCTTCCATGCGCCCTTCGCGCACGTAGGTGAAGAGGCCCGAGCCCGGCGGGTCCACCAACACCACGCGCACGGCGGGGTTCTTCTCCTTCAGGTAACGGCTGACGCCGCCCATCGTCCCGCCGCTGCCCACGGACGCCACCAGCACGTCCACGCGGCCCTCGCACTGCTCCCAGATTTCGGGGCCCGTCGTCTCGTAGTGGTAGTCGCCGTTGGCCGGGTTCTCGAACTGGTTCGCCCAGAAGCCGCCCTGCGCTTCCGCCAGCACGCGGGCCTGGTGGAAGAAGTGGTTCGGATTGGCGAAGGGCACTGCGGGGACCTTTCGGACCTCCACGCCCATGGCCTCCAGCAGCTCGTACTTCTCGCGGGCCTGGTTGTCCGGCATGGTGACGACCACGCGGTACCCGCGCTCGCGGCCCAAGAGCCCCAGGCCGATGCCGGTGTTGCCCGCGGTGCCCTCGAAGATGGCGCCGCCCGGCTTCAGCAGGCCCTGCGACTCGGCGCGCTGAATCATCCCCTTCGCGGCGCGGTCCTTGATGCTGCCGCCGGGGTTCATGAACTCGGCCTTCGCGAGGATTTCACACCCCGTCTGCCGGCTCAGCGAGCCGATGCGCAGCAGCGGGGTGTTTCCGACGGAGTCCCAGAGCGTTCCAATGCGAGGCGCCATGGGCTGTGCTTAACGCGAAGGGTGGCGCCCGTCACCGGGAACCACCGCCCTCAGTCCGCCCGCATGGCCTCCACCGGATCCAACTTCGCCGCGCGGGCTGCCGGGTAGATGCCGAACAGGAGCCCCACGCCGCAGCTCATGAACAGGGCCAGGCCCACCGCCCACGGGGGCACCTGCATGGGAAAGCCCATCATCCAGTTGCCCAGGAACACCAGCCCGAAGCCCAGGCCCAGGCCCAGGGCGCCGCCCATCAGCGACAGCAGCACCGCCTCCGTGGCGAACTGTCCCAGGATGCGGCGCTTGCGCGCGCCCAGCGCCTTGCGCACGCCAATCTCCCGCGTCCGCTCCATCACCGACACCAGCATGATGTTGAGGATGCCGATGCCGCCCACCACCAGGGAGAGCAGACACACGCCCACGCCCGCGATGGTGATGACCTGGGAGAGCTGATTGAACGACGCCGTCACCGACTCGTTCGTGTGCAGTTCGAAGTCGTTGGGCATGTTCGCCGGAACGTCGCGGCGCCGGCGCATCAGCGAGGCCACCTCGTCCTGCGCCTTGCTGAACAGCTCCGGGGATTTCGCCTGCACGCTGATGTCCAGCGAGCGCTTCTTCCCGTAGAGCTGGTGGAAGACGCTCAGCGGAATCATCACCTGGTTGTCCAGGCTGAACATGCCCAGCATGCTCCCCCGCTTCTGGAGCAGGCCGATGACGCGGAAGGGCCGGCCCTTGATGCGCACCTCGTGGCCCACCGGATTCATGCCCGGAAACAGCGCGTCCGACACGTCCGTCCCCAGCAGCGCCACGTAGCGGCCGTCCAGCGCCTCCACTTCGTTGAAGTAGCGCCCGGCCTGCACCGACACCCCGCTCACCAGCGGGTAGTTGGCGGGCGTGCCGAACACGCGGACCGACGGCCGCGTCTCCGAGCTCGCCGTGGCCAGCTTCTGGCCACCCTCATCGTCGGTGGGCACCACCGTCCCCACCGACGGGCAGGACTCCTCGATGGCCCGCGAGTCGGGCATCTCGAAGTCCTTGCGCTTGGCGAACTTGGCCCAGTTGATGCGCCCGAAGCCGCCCGCGGGCCACTTCGTCACCTGGAAGGTGTGGGCCCCCATCCGTCCCAGGTCGTTGTTCACCTTGACCCGCAGACCCTCGATGAGCCCCATCATGGTGATGACCGTCGCCACGCCAATGACGATGCCCAGCAGCGTCAACAGCGAGCGCAGCGGGTTGCCCAGGAAGGTGCCCAACGCCAACCGCAAATTGTCCAGGAACGCTCGCATCGCGCTACTCGTAACGAAGGGCTTCCACGGGGTCCAGGTTCGCCGCGCGCGCCGCCGGCCAGATGCCGAACAGCAGGCCCACCAGTGCGGCGAAGCCCACCCCCGCCACCACGGTCATCGGCTGCACGTCCGCCGCGAGCGGCGTGATGAGCGACACCACCTTGGCCGTGCCCAATCCCACGGTCGTCCCCAGCAGGCCTCCCACCGCGGACACGCTCGAGGCTTCCATCAGGAACTGGAAGACGATGGTCCGTTTCCGGGCGCCCAGCGCGCGTCGCACGCCAATCTCCCGCGTCCGCTCGCGCACCGACACCAGCATGATGTTCATGATGCCGATACCGCCCACCAGCAGCGTGATGAGCCCCACGCCCACGGCCACGCCGTACAGCGCGCCCGTGAGCTGCTCGTAGGTCTGCGCCATGGCCTCTGGCCGGTTGATGGAGAAGTCGTCCTCCGCCCCCGGAGGCGTGGAGCGCACGCGCCGCATGATGCCGGTGAGCTGGTCCTCCGCGGACCGCATCTGCGAGGCATCCTCCACCGCCATGGCAATCTCGAAACTGCGGCCCTTGCCGAAGCTCGAATAGAACGTCTTGAAGGGGATGAAGACGATCAGGTCCATGCTCTCCCCGACCATCTTCCCCTTGCGACTGAGCGTGCCCACCACCTGGAAGGTGCGGTTGTCGATGCGAATCGACTGCCCCACCGGACTGACGCCCGGGAAGAGCCCGTCCACCACGTCCGCGCCCACCACCGCCACCGGCCGCGTCGTCGCGTCGTCCGCCTCGGTGAGGAAGCGCCCGCTGGTGATTTCGTAGCCGGAGATGTTGAGGTACTCGTGCGTCACGCCCTGGATGCGCACGGTGGACATCTGCTCGCCGCCATGCGCCACGTCCGACAGGCGAGACACCGCCGGGGACATGGCCGTCACGAAGGGCGCCAGCGTGCGCAGCCGGTGCATCTGCTCCAGGGTGAAGTTCTTCCGGTTGCGGTACTTCCACCAGTCGCCCTTGATCATCCAGGGCCACTTGGACACGTACATCGTGTTCGCCCCGAAGGTGGCCAACTGCTTATGGAAGGACGTGTTGAGCCCCTGGATGATGCCGACGATGGCCAGCAGCGTGGCCACGCCGATGCCAATGCCCAGGGTGGTCAGCACCGTGCGCAGGCGGTTGGCCTTCAGGGAGAAGACCGCGATGCGTGCGCCCTCCAGCACATCCACGCGGAAGGCGGACCGCTGACTCATGTGCCCCCCGCGTTCAGCACGTCCGACGCCGTCCCCATGGCCACCGTGCGGCCGTCGCCGTCCGCGACAATCTCTCCGTCGCTCAGGCGGATGGCCCGGGGGCAGCGCGCCGCCAGCTTGGGCTCGTGCGTGACGAGCACCAACGTGTGGCCCCCCTTGTGGAGCTGCTCGAACAGGCGGACGATCTCCTCACCCGTCGCCGAGTCCAGGTTGCCCGTGGGCTCGTCGGCCAGCAGCATGGAGGGCTCGGACACCAGCGCGCGGGCAATGGCCACGCGCTGGCGCTGTCCACCGGACAGCTCGTTGGGCCGGTGGTGCATGCGGTGAGCGAGCTGCACCTTCTCCAGCGCCGCCGTGGCCCGCGCGCGCCGCTCCTTCGCGCTGACGCCCCGGTACACCAGCGGCAGCTCCACGTTGGCCAGGGCCGTCTCCTTGGGCAGCAGCTGGAAGGTCTGGAAGATGAAGCCAATCTCCACGTTGCGGATGACGGCGAGCTCGTCGTCGCTCATGCGCGACACGTCCTTGCCGTTCAGCATGTACCGGCCGCTGCTGGGCGTATCCAGACAGCCGAGCACGTTCATCATCGTGCTCTTGCCAGAGCCGGACTGGCCAATGATGGCCACCCATTCGCCCCGGTTGATGCCGAAGGAGACGCCGCGCAGCGCGCGCACCTCTTCTCCACCCACGTGGAAGACGCGGGTGATGTTCTCCACCTGGATGAGCGGTCCCGCGCCGCTGGCCTGACTCACGACTTCCGACCGCCCTTCATTCCCGCGCCCTGCTCCGGCTCACGCACGATGTCGCCGTCGTTCAGCTCCTTCGACAGCGTCCGGTACGGACCTTCAATCACCCGGTCGCCATCATTGAGTCCGGAGACGATCTCCAGCTCCGTGTCGGAGGCGATGCCCGTCTGCACGCGGCGCACCTGCGCCTTGTTGCTGCTGTCCACCACGAACACGACCTTGGCCAGCGACTCCGTCCGCTTCGCGGTCAGCCCGCCCCCTTCGATGGGCGCCTTGTAGTCCGGCAGCGAGCGCTCCGAGCGCACCGTCACCGCCTGGATGGGCACCAGCACCACGTCATTGTGTGTCTCCGCGGAGATGCGCACCTCGGAGCTCATGCCGGGCAGCACGTTGGGCGGACGGGTGTCCAGCGCGACGGTGATGGGGAAGCTCGTCACCTCGGCCTCGGTGCCCTCGTTCTTGATGAGCGCCTTCTGGGCAATCTCCACCACGGAGCCCGAGTACGTCTGGCCCTCCAGCGCGTCGAGCGTGATCTCCGCGGGCTGACCCGGCTTGAGGTGCACCACCTCGTGCTCGCCCACCTCGAACTTCACCTCCATGGCGCTGAGGGCGGCGATGGTCATCACCACGTCCTCGGACAGGTCCGAGCCACGAACACGCTCACCGACTTCACGCGACAGCTCGATGACGTTGCCGTCGATGGGCGACACCAGCGTCGTGCGCGTGAGGTCCGTCTGCGCCTGGTCCACGATGGCCATGTTGCGGGCCAGCATCTGCTTGGCCGACGCCAGCCGCGCATCCGCCGTGTTCTTCGTGGCCCGCGCCGTGTCCACCTCGGCGGCGGACGAAAGGCCCTTCTTCGCCAGGTCCTCCACGCGCGCCAGCTCCAACTGCGCGCGGCCCACCTCCACCTCCGCCACCTGCACGTCGGCGCGCGAGGCGTTCAGCGACGCCAGGGCCTGCTTGTGCGCGGCCTGGTAGAGGCGCGGATCAATGCGGCCCAGCACCTGCCCCTTCGTCACCGCCTCGCCGTCCTTCACCGCCAGCTCCACCAGGTCACCGGAGAGGCTGGACGAAATCTTCACCGTCGTGGCCGCCTGCACCTTGCCCGCGCCGGTGATGGTGCGGGTGATGGTGCCCTTGCGAGCCTTCGACAGCTGGACTTCGAGCGACGGCGGAGGACGGTCCTTCAACCCGCCCGCAGTGATGGCCGCAGCACCCAGGAACAACGCGCCAGCAATGGCACCCTTCCACCACTTCATTTCGACTCTCCCGGGCTCAGGGCGCCCATGGCCCGCTGCAATGAATAGCGGGCGATTTCGACATCAATCCTGTTTTCCAACAAGGCGAGCTCAGCGCGCGTCAGGCTCAGCTGCGCGTCGCGGACCTCCAGGGTGGAGCCCGCGCCAGCGCGGAAACGCGCCTCCTGCATCTCCAGGCCCTGGGCAGCGACCTCGACGTTCTGCGCAGCCAGGCGAGCGGCCTCCAGCTGGGCCTCCAGCGTGCGGTGCGCGGCGCGAACCTCGCCTTCGATTTCCCGCGCCGTCTGCTCCAGCGTCAGCTGCGCCTTGCGGATGTCCGCCTCGGCGCGACGGGAGCTCGCCCCCGTGGACAGGCCGGTGAACAGGTCCCAGCTCAACCCGACGGCCGCGGTGAAGCGGTTCTGCAGGCGCGGCTCGGTGAACACCAGCGACGCGTCCGGACCGCCGCGGTTGTAGAGGCCCTGGGCCACCAGGCGCGGCAGGTACTCCGAGCGGGCAATGGACTGCTTCAGCTCCGCGGCGCGGATGCGCAGCTCCAGCGTCCTGAGCAGCGGCCGGTACGCGCGGGCCGACGCGAGCGCCTCGTTGACCGACGGCGCTGGCGGCGGCTCGGTCGTGAGCACACCCGGGTCCTGCGCCGTCAGCGCCTCGGTGCCCGGCCGGGCCAGCCACACGGCGAGCTGGGACTGGTCGTTGACCAGCTGCCCGAGCATCGCGGTGTAGTTGATGCGGTCGGTCCCCAGGTTCACCGTGGCGGTGATCTCTTCGTTCTTGCCCGTGCGGCCCGCATGGAAGAGGGCCTGGGCTCGCTCCACCTGCTGCTCGCTGCGCTCGACGGTGGCCTTCAGCACCTGGAGCGTGGCCTGGGTGCGGTACAGGGTGAAGAAGCGGCGGATGGCCTCCAGCTCGGAGGTGTCCGCCTCTTCCCGCGCCTGCCCCTTCTGCGCGTCACGCACCACGCCGCTCTGCTCCAACTGCTTCCAGCGGGCGCGGTCGTAGATGATCTGCGTGAGCGACAAGCCCAGGTCGTAGTTCTGGGTGCTGGTGGAGGGCGTCTCCACCGCGTTGCGGATGAAGCCTCCCGGGTTGGCCGGGTCCGGAACCGTGGTGAACTCCTGCCTGCGGCCGAACCAGATCTTGCCGGCCGACGCATCGAGCGAGATCTGCGGCAGCAGCACCGAGCGGGACAGGTTCACGTCCTCGTCCGCGATGGCCACGTCCAGCATGGCCTGGATGGCCGCGACGTTCTGCCGGCCCTCGGCGCGGGCCTGGTCCAGGGTGATGGGTGTACCGGAGTCCGAGGGAGCGGCGGCCAGGGCGACCGCGATCACGAAGGCGTTCATTGCGCACCTGCCTGGGCGGGAAGGCCGATGAGGAAGATGCCCGCGTACATGGCGTACAGCGCCACCGCCAGCAGCAACGCGCGCCCACGGCTCATCCCGGTGGCGGCGGAGAAGCCCAGCCCCAGCAGGCCCGTGCTCCAGAAGTTGAAGAAGTCCACGGTGGACGCCACGCGCTGCATCTTCGGACTCAGGCCTTGCAACACGGCTCCCAGGTTCGACGGTACGAGGTTCATCACCCGCGCCATGGTAATGGAGTGCTGCGCCGCGACGCAGAGGGTCAGGATGAGGTGGTAGAGCGCGATGGGCAGCAGCGCCAGCACGGCCGCGGACAGCAACTGCTCGAAGGACGCGGGCCGGTCGAAGAGCCAGCTGACCACCCACAGGATGCAGGCCAGGAGCAGCGCCATCAGCGGCATCAGGATGACGCCCTTGGCGATGCCACCGACCAGCGCCTTTCGCGACTCCGTTTGGATCTTGTCCGTGAGGTCCGCCTCCGACAGCCCCATCAGCTGACCAGAACCCTGGAGCTGGCGGATGACGTCAGGCGCGGCGTCCCAACGGAGGGAAAAGAGCGTCCCGGAAGCGGACACGCACAGGGCCAGGATGAGGAGAGGCCACACCCAGCGGCGCGCCTCGACGGCAGCACGGGTCCCATCGAGGGGATCGACGAAGACGCGGGCCGGTTGAGCAAGAGAAGTCATATGGTGGTGGAGGTCTCGGAGCGATGTACGTCGCTCGTCCTCAGGCAATTGCCTGGCCAGCCGAAGAAAGGCGCCGAACAGGCAGGCAGCCAGCCAAATTCCGCTGGCGGACGCTTTCTACTCCAGGGCTTTACGGCACATGTAGCGGCCTGTAGCGGAAATTTTGCCGGACGCCCCAAGAGGGTGTATTGCGCTCGTCTGGTCGCTTGCCGGAGTTCGAATGGTCGATAGCACGGACCTCGCGCAGGTCCTCCACGAAGCGAATGACATCGCACAGAGCGTGGTGCAGAGGGTCACCTCCGCCCACGTGCTCCTGGCGCTCTTCACGGTGGAGAACCGTGCTCAGCTGCTGCTCAAGGAGCGAGGCGTGGACGAGGACGCCATCCTCCAGCTGCTGACGGCCGCTCCCGCGGAGCCGGACAGCCTCCTCCGGGAGCTGCGCGAGAAGACCCGGGAAATCGCCTCCAATGTGGGCTCCCAGGAGGCGGACTGCCTCCACCTGCTCATCGCCGTGGCCCGGGTGCGCTGCGCGGCCCAGGAGCTGCTGCTGCAGGCCGGGCTGGACCTGGGCGGTCTCATGCGCGTGGCGATGTCCTATTTCACCAGTGGTCACATGCCGCGCCGCCTCCAACTGGGCCGGTCACAGACCCTGGGCCCCCGGCCCGCGAGCCGCCCCCTGGGCGCGCCGCCGTCTCCCCTTCCGGCGTCCGCCATCACGCTGAGCCTGCCGCGCTCCCGGCCCGGCGCTCCGCCGTCGTCGCCCCCGCCCTTCACCGCGCCGCCATCGCCGCCGCGCTACAGCACGCCCGCGCTGTCGCCGCGCGATCTCATCGACGTGGACGAGGAGCCGGAGGCGCCGCCGCCCGCGCCCGTGGCACGCGCCGCGCCGTCCCCTGCCCCGACCTCCAAGGCCGCCCCTGCACCCGCAGGCCGGCCGGCTCAGTCCGCCGCCGCGTCGCCCGTGCTCGACGCCAAGGCCTACCCCCTGCTCACCTCGCTGGGCCGCAACCTGAGCCAGGCCGCCCACGAGGGCAGCCTGGACCCGGTGGTGGGCCGCGCGCGCGAGGTCGAGGAGGTCATCGACATCCTGGGCAAGCGGCGCACCAACAACCCCTGCCTGCTGGGCGAGCCTGGCGTGGGCAAGACGGCGGTGGTGGAGGGCGTGGCACAGCGCCTGCTCGAGCTGCGTGGGTCGCTGTCGGAGAAGGTGCTGGTGGAGCTGGACATGGCCACGCTGGTGGCCGGCACGCAGCTGCGCGGCTCGTTCTCCGAGAAGCTCAACGCGCTGAAGGAAGAGGTCCGCCGCGCCGAGGGCCGCGTGGTGGTCTTCATCGACGAAATCCACACGCTGGTGGGCGCGGGCTCCACGGGTGACGGTCCGCAGGACGCGGCCAACGAGCTGAAGACGGCCATGGCGCGCGGTGAGTTCCCCTGCATCGGCGCCACCACGCACGACGAGTACCGCAAGTTCATCAGCACCGACCCGGCCCTGGAGCGCCGCTTCACCGCCGTGGTGGTCAACGAGCCCTCCGTTCCGGAGACGGTGGAGATCCTCCGCGGCATCATCGGCCGCTACGAGGAGCACCACGGGCTGCGCTACACGCCCGAGGCGCTGGAGGCCGCGACGTCCCTGGCCAGCCGCTACGTGACGGACCGCTTCATGCCGGACAAGGCCATCTCCGTGGTGGACCTGGCGGGCAGCCGCTGCCACCGCGAGGGCCGCGACGTGGTGGAGCCCTCCGACGTAGCGCGCGTGGTGGCCAAGCTCGCGGGCGTCCCCGAGGAGCGCCTGCTGATGAACGACTCGTCGCGTCTGCTCCGGCTGGAGCAGGACCTGGCGGAGCGCGTCATCGGGCACTCGGAGGCAGTCACGCGCATCGCCCGGGTCATCCGCCGCAACTACGCGGGCTTCGCGTCGCGCCGCCCCATGGGCAGCTTCCTCTTCCTGGGCCCCACGGGCGTGGGCAAGACGGAGATGGCCCGCGCGCTGGCGGACGTCCTGTTCGGCAGCCGCGACTCGCTGGTGCGCCTGGACATGAGCGAGATGTCCGAGCAGCACGGCGTCTCGCGCCTCATCGGCTCGCCCGCCGGCTACGTGGGCTTCGGTGAGGGCGGACAGCTCACGGAGCCCGTGCGCCGCCGGCCCTCGTCGGTGGTGGTGCTGGACGAAATCGAGAAGGCGCACCGCGAGGTGCAGATGCTCCTCCTCCAGGTCCTGGAGGAAGGCCGCCTGACGGACGGCAAGGGGCGCCACATCGACTTCTCCAACACCGTCATTGTCATGACGACGAACCTGGGCGCGGAGGCCTTCTCCCGCACCGGCCGCCCGGTGGGCTTCGGCGCGGATTCCGCAGGCCCCGGGGACGCCATGGACATGGCATCTTCGGTGGCGCGCAAGGCGCTGCCGCCGGAGCTGTGGAACCGCATCGACGAACGGCTCCCCTTCCGCCCCCTGGCGGAAGTGGAGGTGGCACGCATCGCGACGCTGCTGCTGGAGGAGAGCAGCAAGCGCCTGACCACCGAGCGCGGCATCGAATACGTGGCGGGCGACGACGTGGTCGGCCACCTGCTGAAGTCCGGCGGCTTCGACCCACAACTGGGCGCGCGCCCCATGCGGCAGATGGTGCAGCGGCTGGTGGAGGGCCCCCTCGCGGAGCGCATCCTGTCGGGTGAGTTCGTCACGGGCGACCGCGTGCGCATCGCGGTGAACTCCGGACAGCTCCAGTTCCAGCGCGAGCGATGAGCCCCGGCCCCCGCCGCCGCGCAGGGCCTTCGAAACGGCGCCCACCCGTCGTGATTGTCGGGATGGGCCGCCTGGGTGGCGCCCTCGGGCTGGCGCTCCAGGCGAAGCGCTGGCCCGTGCGCATCCACTCCCGCACGGAAGAAGGCCGCGAGCGCGCGACAGCGCTCGGCTTGAAGACGGCCGCTCCCGCGGACCTGAAGCGGGCCCGCGTCATCCTCCTGTGTGTTCCGGACGCGGCGGTACCCGCCGTCGCACAGGCGCTGTCCACCACCCTCCCCCGCACGGCCGCACTGGTGCACACGGCGGGCGCGCTCTCGCTCGATGCGCTGGGCACGGCCAAGGGCCGGAGTCGCGGCTCGTTCCATCCGCTCTGCGCTGTCTCCTCGCCGCGTGACTCGCTGGCGGGCAGCACCGTGGCGGTGAGCACCCCGTCACGCACGCTGCGGGGGGTGCTGCGGCAGATGGCGGCGGATGCGGGGCTCCGCGTCATCGAGGTGCCAGAAGCCCACCGCGCAGCCTACCACGCGGGCGCGGTGCTGAGCGCTGGAGGCCTGGTGTCGCTGGCGGATGCGGCGGTGGCGGCCCTGGGCGCCGCGGGAATCCCGCCAACGGACGCACTGGCGGCCCTGTTGCCACTGATACATTCGGCGCTGAGGGGATTGGAGACCCGGGGTCTCGCGGGGGGCCTCACCGGACCCATCGTCCGCGGAGACTCTGGCGTGGTGGCGGCACACCTGGGGGCGCTCCCCGCGGACGTCGCGCCCCTCTATCGACTGCTGTCGCTGCGCGCGCTGGGGCTGGCCGGAGACCGGCTGGAGCCCACGTCGCGCGCCGCGCTGGAACGGCTGCTCAAGCCGTCAGGATGATGGAACCCTGCAGGGCCTTGCGCACCACGGCCAGGGCCTGCTCGGACGCGGCCTCGGCCTCGGTGAGCCGGCGCAGGGACAGCTCGCCGCCCTGAACCTGCGTCACGGAGCGCTTCAGGTCGGAGAGCAGCGTCAGCGCGGCCTGCAGCATCTCCTTGCCCTGCGGCGACTCGGTGGCGGGCTTGCCGGCCGCCTTCGCCACGTACTCCGTGAAGCGCTGGAGCGTCTCCGCCGTCTTCGCGGGGTCGAACTGCTCCAGCAGCGGCTGGATGCGCGAGGCGTTGATGCGGATGAGGCGAAGCGCGCCCACCCGGCCAAATCCCGGGTGCACCAGGCCGATGTCACTCATCTCGAACGCGCCCAGCAGGCCCTCGTCGGGGGCCTTGTGCGCGTGCGGCACCAGGTCCACGAAGAGCGGCAGCGGGTCCGCGCCCTGGCGGAACATCTCCAGCTCCTCCTCGTCCAGCGGCGGGAAGTTGGCCGGGGTGCCGATGAACAGCAGCGGCAGCACCAGGTCGTGCCAGAAGTCCTCGGGCGCCGAGCCCGTCCCACCGATGGTGCCGAACAGGTGCGCCATCAACTCCGCCAGACGCGGCGCGCGCTCGGCCTGGTCGATGAGCGACTTGGTGGTGTCCAGGCGCTGGAGGGACTGCACGATCTGCCCCTCGAACTGCTGGCGCGCCTCGGGCGGCAGCGGCGGCTGAGTGCGGCCCAGCGCGTTACGCACGTCCCGAGCGAGCCCGTCCGGCTTCGTCTCCAGGGCCGTGGCGGCCTTCTTCGGGTCCAGGACGACGAACTGGAGGAACCCGGGGTCGAAGAGGCGCTGGTAGTCCACCGGCGTCAGCTTGGGCGCCTGGCCTCCCAGGGCCTGCGCCGGGTTGCCGCCAAAGCGGGCCTGTCCCAGCGAACGGCGGATGTCCGCGGCCAGGTCTTCCAGGCGGGCCAGCTTGCCCTGCCCCAGCGAATCCATCACCGCGCCGAACGGCGACAGCATGATGATGGCCTCCGGGAAGCCCAGCGTGGCGCCCTCCGGCGAATCACGGTTGGGGAACCAGAAGGCTTGGTGCTCCTGGATGAGCCGCAGGGCGAACGCCCCCGCCAGGCCCAGCGCGATGGTCTGGTGCTCCGGCTTGTTCACCTGGAACTGGCCGCCCGTCAGCTGCGCGATGGCGGGTTCAATATCCATCCAGGACGCCTGGAGCAGGTCGACCGGCTTGCCGGTGGCCTGCTCCAGGGCAGCGGCGACCTGCATCTGGGCATTGTGAACGTGCTGCGGAACGGGATGCGCCTGGGTGGCGGGTTCGGACATGGCGGAATCCAGACTCGGAAATAGGAAGGCGACGGGGCCATCCCTTACCGTGAAATTCGCGGTCGTGGCTACGATTTGTGGCCTGTAGGATGGCCCGCATGCCCGCTTCCCGCTGGTGGCTTCGCTGGGCTGTCCTCGCCACCTGTTTCCTGCTGACAAACGGCGGGTGTGCCTTCGTCACACCCCGTTTCCCCCAGAACATCCAGGCCTCGTTCGCTCGGGACGAGATGCGCAAGCTCACCACGGAGTCCCTGGAGCTCTACTACCCCGCCCAGCTCCGGGGCGCGGCCCTGCGCATGGCGTCGCGGCTGGAGGGCTGCGTGGCCCGCCTCCAGGAGCAGACGTGGCGGAAGAAGAAGCGGGACCGGGTGCTCGTCTACCTGACGAGCTCCAACTTCAACAACGCCTACGTGGTCCCGGACTACGCCAGCACGCCGCAGCAGATGGTGATGCCTTCCCACCTGACGCTGGAGCTGTTCCACCTGTTCAACCTGGGCGAGGTGGACGTCGGCGACGTGGCCTGCCACGAGGCCGTCCACTACGTGCAACTCCAGCAGACGGACGGGGTCTGGGGTTTCCTCAACCTCGTCACCGGGGGCCTGTTCCAGCCCAACTCCTATACGGAGTCGTGGTTCCTGGAAGGACTGGCCACCTACTACGAAGGGCAGTTCGAAAAGGACGCGGGACGCCCCCACAGCCCCATCTGGCGCGGCTGGTACGACTCCGTGGTGCAGGCCACCGGAGGGTGGCTGAACCCCGGCTACCTGTCCCCCGAGCAGCGCGCGCTGGACCCGTTCGGCGGCAACTACATCACCGGCATGCACTTCGTGGAGTACCTCGCGAAGCGCTACGGGGAGGCGAAGCTGTGGAAGCTGGTGGATGAACAGGGCGGCTCCTTCGTGCCTCCGCTGGCGGTGACACTGCGCTTCAAGCGCGTGTACGGGCGGGACATTGGCTCGCTGTTCGCGGAGTACACGCAGTCTCTGCGGGAGAGCCTGCAGGTGCGCGAGCGGCCCTCGACACAGCGAACGTGGGTGTCCGACGCGGGCTACTTCTCCCGGCTGGCCTCGCACGCGGCCAGTGGAGTCACCGCGACGGTGGGCGTGGGCCGGGAGCGTTACACGCGGCTGACGGTGCTGGAGCCGGATGGCCGCGTGCGCTTCGAACGGCCGCTGGTGGAGCTGCTGCCCGGGCGCCGCTGGGTGCTGGGCTCCCCGACGCTGGTCAGCGGCATATCGTTCAGCCGCGATGGCGCATGGCTGTACCTGGTGATGGCCGACCTGAACACGGAAGGGGGCTACACGGCGAAGCTGTGGAAGGTGGATGCGCGCACGGGTGACGTCGTTCGGCTCTGGGATGACGTGATGGGGATGGGTGGCAGCATCACGCCGGATGGGACGGCCTACGTCTACGTCCGCGTCGATGGGGATTCGGCCAACGTGGTGCGGCTGGATCTGGAGACGGACACCCGGAAGGCCCTCACCGACTTCGGCGCCAGCACCTCCGTGGGGCCGCCCGCGGTCGCACCGGATGGCGAGCGGGTCGTCTTCCCACTCTCAGGGGACGCGGGTTGGGACCTGGTCCTGCGGGAAGCGGATGGACGCCTTCGGTGGCTGACGCGCGATGGCCGATTCAACTACTCGCCCCGGTGGCTGGATGATGAACGCCTCGTGTTCCTCCGGGAACATGAGGGGCGACTGCAGGCCCACGTCCTCACGGTGGCGACGCGAGAAGTGGTTCGCATCACGGACGCGCCGCACCTGGTGATGGACGTTCATCCCGTGGGAACCGAGGAAGTGGTGTTCCTCAACCGGGACGGTCTGAACTTCACCATCGACCGCGCCCCACTGGTGCCCATTGCGCCGGTGGAGACCGACACTGGCACCGCGCAAGTGGAGGTGGCAGGGCACGCAGTGCTGGCGCAGGCACCCCACCCTTCAGCTCCGTCTCTCGAGACCGAACCCGGAGCACCCCGGCTCCCTGATGTGCCCACGGAGACTCCGGCATCGGAGTCGGAACAGGCCCCTACGGCCGCACCTTCCGAGTCCGAGTTCGCCGCGTTCCCCATGCCCGGCGCTCCGGTCCAGCCCGATGCGGCGCAACCGTCCTCACCGGCAGGGACCGCGCAGGGCCATGGAGCCCCGCTATCCGGACAGCCTTCCACCAGCGATGAGGCGTCACCACCGCCAGAGGCCGCGGCGGACCACGGAGCATCCCCCTCCGAGGAGCCGCCCACCCGTACCGCCGAGGGCGCTGTACCTCCACCGCCTGCCCCTCAGTCGGAGCAGCCTGCCACCGAGGACACCGCACCGCCGTCCCCATCTCCCGCGGCCGAAGACGCGCCCACGGCGCTCACGGGTCTCGACGGTCCTGTCGAAGCCCCGCCTGACCCAGGCACGGAGCTCCAGATTCTCTCGGACGAGCCCTACTCACCGTTGGAGCGCTTCTTCATCCCCGAGCTCCGCGTGCCCTACCTGCTCGCGGGAGCCGACCCCGACAACACGGATGACACGTACACGATGGGCGGGTTGGCCCTGGCGGGACAGGACCGGCTCGGCTTCCATGCGTACTCGCTGCTGCTCTCCTTCGACACGCGAGAAGACGCCCCCAGCCTCTCGCTGGCCTACGGCAACGCACAACTCGCGCCCTGGTACATCCAGGTTTCAGGCGCGTACATCCGCCAGAATCAGCGCACGGATCTCCAGGCCACGACCTTCGCCTCGCGCTCGTTCTGGACGACGCCGGTGACCTTCGGCGTGCTGGCGCTGCGCCGCGAGTACGACGCCACGGACCGCTTCCCGCGCATGGTGACGCGCATCGTCGGCCCGGAGGTCTCCATGTCGTACTTCGCGGGTGACGCCACGTCCTACGGCAGCACCCAGCGCGGCCTGGGCATGACGGCCGCCGCGGGTGTGTACCCCGGCGCATTCCTCAGGGACTCCACCATGGGCGATGTGCGCCTGGGACTCGACGCCTTCACGGGGGGCCTCCCCTTCACGGGGCGCGACAACCTCCGCCTTACCGCGGTGGGGCGCTTCCTCCCCGGCGCGCCGTCCGGGCTGCTCCAGGTCGGCGGCCTGAGAGCGGGGCAAATCTGGTACACCAACCGCGAGAGCCAGCAGACCGGCCCGCTGCCCCTTCAGTTGCAGCCGGGCATCGCCTTCAGCGAGTACCTGCGCGGCTACGAGGACCTGGAGATTCGCGCGCGCGACGCGCTCATCGGCTCCGCGACGTACCAGTACCGGGTCCCCATCGACTACGGATGGGCCTCCACGCTGTGGCTCTTCCCGTCCCTCTTCGTGCGCGACGTCGGCGTCGAGGCCTTCGGCTCCCTGGCCCGCACCGACAACCGCGCCAACCACGCGGCCGTGGGGGCCTCGGCGTCACTGCACCTCACCTTCGGGCAGGCGGTTCCGGTGTCCCTCTACTACCAATATGCCTACCGCTTCGAGCAGGGCCTGGACCACCTGCACCTCATCGGCTTCGGCCTCTGACTCGGGCTTGCCCCTCAACCTGCTCGCGAATCACGAACTTCGGTTGAGCGCTCGCATGTCGCTTACAGCTCCTCGTCCTTGCAGAGGTCGTCCTGCAACTCCGTCAGCGCCTTCCGCGCTCGCATGGGCTGACAGGTGTTGGCCAGGAAGTAGGACGAGGCGCCCACCGTCGCGCGCTTGAGCTTCGCGCCGAGCGCCGACCAGCACCATTCGAACGCCACCTTCCTCGCATCACCCGCGCGGGCATCCGTCGCGGGCAGGTCCAGTGCGGCCAGCACCGCCTCGGCGAGCGCCTCGTCCTTGCAGGCGCCAGCCTCCTTCCCACCTCGCACCGCCGAGGCGAAGAGCGGCATCGCGACGTAGGCGAAGTGGCCCCGCTTCACGAGCCGCGCGGCCTGGAGCATCGTCTCAGCGCTCGCGTCACCCGTCAGCTCCCGGTACGTGTCGATGCAGCCACTCCGCTCGAGCTCGAGGCAACGCTCCAGGTCCTTCAATCCTCGCGCATCGCGCGCCGAGGCGAAGCCGGGCGCCTTGGCGAGGAAGGCATACCGCTGCCCCAGCGCGCGCGCCTTCCGGGCGGTGGCGAACGGGTCCTTGTCGTCCGAAGCCACGGCCGATTCGACTTCGGCCGTCGCCGCTTCCGTCACGAGCGCGCGCCATGCGTCGGAGCGCGTGGCGGGAGGAACCTCCTCCGCGCGCTCCAGCAGCTCCGCCCAGGACTTCTGCACGGCCAGCGCTCGGAGGTCTTCGAGCGTCGCGGCCGGGCGAGCCAGCACCGGCGCAGCCAGGAGGTACACCAGCACCATGGGCAGTCGACGCATCACTTGAGCCTCCCGTTCAGGAACGCGGGCCCCTCGGCCGCGCCCCCTCGAGTGGTGGTGAAGATGAGCGCGTCGGCCCCCCGCTCGAACGCGAGCGCAGGCCCGAAGCGACAGGTGAGGACCGTGACATCCTTCAAGGCGGCACAGCGAGCCCGGGCCCGCATCGCGAGCGGCGCACACGCCGCCCAGACGTCCAGCTCCGCCATCACCGCATCGTCGAAGGTCTTCCAGTCGAACGTGAAGGTCGGTGACGTGCCACACGCCTTGCGCAGCGCCGCCATGGCCTCGGCGGCGCGCGCGGTGTACTTCTTCTCCAGGTGGGGCCAGGCCTTCTTCTCGAAGGCCGCGATCCGCCCGGACTCCCGTTGCAGCAGATGCGCGGAAAGCACTTCGGAGGCAGACGCCTTGTCCGTCGCCTCCTGGCTGAACTTGACGCGGAAGGATGGCTTCCCGGGAACGAAGGCCTCGTAATCGCCAGCACGCTGGGACAGCAGCACCCAGTCCGCGCCGCGATGACGAACGACGTAATCAATACCCCGCCCCGTGTCCCGGGCCTTGCCGCGCACCGAGAGGCCATCCTGCTCGGAGTCGGTGCCCTGAAGCCGCAGCACCACCTCCGACGCCTCCCGGGGCGCCAGCGTCACGACCTCGATGGACTGCCCGTCGGTGCCCCGATAGACCTTGAGGGCCAACGACTCCAGTGACTCCGCCGCCACGGCCCCGTGGGCCCACAGCAGCAGGAGCATCATCGCCATCCCCCGCGCCATGCTCAGTTCAGCGCCTTCTCGAGGGTCGCCTTGGTGTTGTCCTCGATGTTCGTGTGGTCCACGCTCATGCGGTACGTCAGCGTGCCCTTGTCGAGCGAGAGGTTCCGCAGCGTCGCGTCGTTGGTGCCGTCCTTCTTCTCAGGCGGCTTGACGCCACCGAACAGGCACGACACGCCGGTCACCTTCTTCGCAATCGCCTTCTTGTAGGCCGGGCGCTCGCACATGCTGGTGACCCCATTGATGGCCGCCTCACAGTAGGAGCCATAGCTCGAGTTCGCCCAGGCCTCCGGCTTGAAGTTCTGGAAGTCGGTCTTGACGGTGAGCTTGGTGCCACACTTCTCGTTCGCGGCGGCCAAAGCCTCGGAGATCTTCTCCTCGAACGACGCCTTCGCCTCCTCCTGCGCAGGCTTGAGATCCTCCTCGGCGAAGGCAGACGTCGACAGCAGGGCCACGGCAGCGAACACGAGCTTTGAATTCATGCGATGTTTCTCCAGGAAAGAACGGCCATCGCGAGTTTCAAGCTGCCCTGGTTTTTACGCAAGGTATCAACGGAATAGAAACCCCGTAGGGGGCGGCGGCGCTATGGCGTCCGCTTCAGGCCATAGAGGCCGTGCTCGCGCGCATAGGCAATGGCGCGCGCGGGCACTAGGTCCGACGGAGCCTCGCCGCGCGCGAGCAGGTCGCGAATCAGCGTCGACGACACCTCCGCCAGCGGCGGCCCCAATGTGTTCGGCGCCGGGTACCCCGCGCGGTTGAGCACCATCACCCGCGACAGTTCCTCGATGCGGTGGAAGTCCTTCCAATGCGGAAGGTCGCGCAGGATGTCGCTGCCGATGATGATCGACCAGCGGATGTCCGGATGCCGCGCCACCAGCAGGGTCAGCGTGTCCACCGTGCGGCCGGAGAGCCCCGGCTCCTGCTCGATCCGGCTCGTCTTCAGCCAGCCCGATGTCTCCGCGCACAGCGCATCGCACATGGCGACGCGATGCTCGAAGGGCTCCATCTGCTTGCCGAATGGGTGCTGCCAGGACGGCATCAGCCACACCTCGTCCACGTCCTGGGTGGCATGGACGTACGTGGCGGCCATGAGGTGCCCCACATGGGGCGGGTTGAACGAGCCTCCGAGGAGCGCGACCTGCACGGCGGGCCTCACGTCACTTGAGGGACAACTTCGGGGACTTCTTTTCCAGAACGATGACCTGGGGCTCCACTATCGCGTGCCCATCCAGGCGGAACGCGGAGAAGCGCAGGTTCCGGTCTACCTTCTCCAGGAGCGCGCACGTCTGCTCGGCGGCGCCCACCAGTCGCCCCGGCGTCAGGAAGTAGCGCGGGCCAATCTGCACCACCTTGGGCTCCGGCTCCTTGCCGTGAACGAAGAGCAGCGCGTTGAGCAGGTCATCCCGCGTCAAATCGTTCTTGTCGTGCACCACGCAGCACAGCGTGTCCCCCATCAGGTCCATGACCTTGTTGTTGATGGAGGGGTCTCTGTACTGGAGCGATTCGCGCTCGGGCACGCGGATGAAGCGCTCCATGACGAGCCGGCGGTCGTCCTCCGACGCCACGTCCGCCGGGGCCTCCGCGCGCGACGGCGTGCGGGGCAGCGCGTCCTGACTGCCCAGCCAGTTCGTCACGTCCGCCAGGAAGTCCGCGTCCGAGTACTCACGCCCGCCCCGGCTCTTCTGCCGCCGCCACAGCACCCATTCATCCAGGTCCGTGTAGCGCGCGCCCGCGAAGAGAAAACGCCGCGCCCCCTTGGAGCGCAGCAGTTCGTAGGCCGCATCGAAGGCTTCGAGGTCCCCATGGCTGTCGGAGAAGACGCCGATCACGCCTCAAGCGTATAGCAGGTAGGACGTCCTGTGACGTGCGAACGTTTCCGTCTGAGCGGAGAACCCCTCCAGCAACCGCTCCAGCGGCCACCCCGCCTCGATGCCTCGGCGCACCTGGTCCGTCCCGCAGAGCAGGTCGAAGGCCGGCACGTCCTCGACGAACTCGTAGGCATCCGCGCGCCAATCGAACGAGCCCGGGCCAATGTCATGCAGCGCCTGGAAGATGGCGACGCCGGTGCGCAGGGGCTGGAAGGCCTCCCGGTCCGTCACGTGGATGAAGGCGCCGTTGCAGGACTGCCCCGTGTACTTGTCGAACGTCGGCGTGAAGCCCACGGCCCGGAAGGCGACCCCGGGCAGATCCTCCTTCGCCAGCCGCGCCAGCAACTGGTCCGTGTCCACCCACGGTGCCCCGAACTGCTCGAAGGGGCGGCAGGTGCCACGGCCCTCCGAGACGTTGGTGCCCTCGCCCAGACACATGCCCGGGTACACCAGCGCGGTGTCGGCGGTGGGCATGTTGGGCGACGGCGAGATGAAGGGCAGCCCCGTCTCCGACCAGAACTGGCCGCGGCGCCAGCCTTCGCACGGCACCACCGTCAGCTCGCAGCCGAAGCCCTCCTGGACGTTGAAGAGGCGGGCCAGCTCCCCCGCCGTCATGCCGTGGCGGTTGGGCAGTGCGTACAGGCCCACGAAGGAGCGGAAGCCCTCCCCCACCAGGTTGCCTTCCATCGCCACGCCGTTGAGTGGGTTCGGCCGGTCCAGCACGTAGAAGGGCACGCGGGCCTTCGCCGCGGCCTTCATGGCCAGCGCCATGGTGTAGACGTAGGTGTAGTAGCGGCTGCCCACGTCCTGGATGTCGAAGACGAGCGCGTCCAACCCCTGGAGTGACTCCTGCCGGGGCGACAGCGATTCGAAGGTGGAGCCGTAGAGGCTGTACACCGGCACGCCGGTGCGGCGGTCCTTCGCCTCGTCCACGGCGACCATGTACTGCGCCTCACCCCGGATGCCGTGCTCCGGGCCGAAGAGCGCAGCCAGCGTGACGCCGTTCGCGCCCGACAGCAGGTCCGCCAGGTGGCGGAAGCGAGCATCCACGCTGGTGGGATTCACGATGGCGCCCACGCGCTTGCCCTTCAACGCGGAGAAGCCCTGCTCCACCCACACGTCCAGTCCCGTCTTCACCTTCGTCACGGCGTTCCCTTCCTCAGCCAGCCCCGAGGGCCGGCACATCAACGCTCCTTGAAGCCCTTGAGCGCGTTGTCCGCGGCCACCTTCGAGTCGCACTTGGAAATGCCGAACAGGCCCGTCCGCACCCCGTCATCGGGCCCGCCGTCGGACTTCAGGTCCTCCAGCGCGCTCACCGCCCGCTTCAACTGGAGCCGGCCTACCGTGGACGCGGCATCCGAGCGCACGTCGCATCGCGCGTGCGACAGCATCTCGATGAGGCGGTCCTCCGCGGCGCGGCTGCCGGCCTTCACGGCCGTGGCGTAGACCTTCAGCGCGTCATCGGGCTTGCCCGTCGCTTCCGTCAGACGGCCCAGCAGGAAGTTGCGCCGCCCGGAGTCCTCCTCCTTCATGATGAGGGTCCGAACGTCCTTGGCCAGCGCGGTCCGCTCCTCCTCGGGCGCCCGCTCCACCGCCTTGATGGCGCGCACCGTCTCGTCGCCACTGAACGCCAGCATCGCGACGCCCGCGAGCACGATGGCCGCGCCCACGCCCACCAGCACGCGGTGCTTCTGGACCTGCGGCGGAAGCGTCGCCATGCCGCGCGAGAAGAGCGAACCGCCCACCGTGCGCGCCTGCCGCCCGAGCTCCGCGGCCTGCTGGCCCAGCACCGTGGCACCCGCGGCCGCGCGTTGGCTGATGACCGCGGCGCCCGCCGCGGCCCGCTGCCCCAGCACGGACAGGTCCACCTGCGCCCCCGGTGACGACGGCTCCGCCACGCGGGACAGGGCCAGGTTCCCGAAGGGCGGCATCGATTCGGAGCCCGGCGCCTCGGCGATGGCGCTCGCCGCGGGGGCCTCCACGCGGTACGGCGCCCGGGGCACGTGGAAGACGCGAATCTTCCCCGGGATGCCCTTCAGCTCGTAGGCGCCCACTTCCTTGGAAGGCACCTCGGCCTTGTTCATCGCCAGGTAGACGGCCTCGGTGAAGTACACCTCGCCCGCCTCGGCGATGCCCTCCACCCGGGCGGCGATGTTGACGGGCTCGCCGAAGATGTCGTTCCCGTCCAGCCGCACCTCGCCCACGTTGATGGCCACGCGGACGTGAATCTGCTCCGACACCTCCACCGTCCGGTTGTGGTGCCACAACCGATCCTGGATGGCGATGCCGCTGAGCACCGCCTGGGTGGGCGATTCGAAGGTGACGAGGTACGCGTCACCGATGGACTTGACGATGCGCCCGCCAAACGCCTTGAACAGCGGCGCCAGCAGGGCCTCATGGACCTGGAGCAGGCGCTGGTTCTCCTCCAGCGTCTGCCGGCTGGTCCGCTCGGTGAAGCCCTTGATGTCGGTGAAGACGATGGCGAGGTTGGCGGTCTTCAAAGCCCGCGCAGTCTATGCGCCACCGTCGATGGTGCAATCGTAACTGCGTACCGAATGACTGCTCGCTGTCAGCGACGTGATGGTTTGAGGTCTCGCATTCGCCGCTTCGGAGGGGCTTCCAGCGCTGCGCGGACCCGCTCCGCGAGCTGGGGCCGCCCCGTGCGCGTGTAGAAGTCGGCGAGCCGCCGGAGGACCAGCGGACTGGCTGGCTGGAAGCCTCGCGCCGCCAGCAGCTCCTTCTCCGCGTCCAGCAGGCGCTCCTGCTTCTCCAGCACCTCCGCCAGCTGGAGGCGCACCTGCACCCACTCCGGCTTCAGCCGCGCCAGGTAACGCAGGTGCAACTCCGACTTGAGCAGGTCCCCCATGTCCAGCCAGAGCGTCCCCAGCCGGAAGCGGGCCTCCTCGTAGGAGGCGCGCAGCTGGACGGCCTGCTCGTACGCCTGGACGGCCTGCCGGCGGTCATCCCGCTCCTCCCACAACAATCCCCGCAGGTACCAGGCGCGGGGATTATTGGGAGCCTGCTGGAGCGCGGCGTTCAGGTGGGACTCCGCCTGATCCAGCGCGCCTCCCGTCTTCAGCAGGAGCCGAGCCATCTCCAACCGAGGCAGCTCCCACGCGGGTTGAGCCCGGACCAGGGCCTCCAGCGCGGCCAGGGCGCCCACATCATTCCCATCCGCTTCCAGGGCCAGGGCCTCCGGGAGCGACACCACCGTCCGTGACGAGGCCGGTGTCAGAGCAGAAGGCTCCGCTGCGTCCGTCGCGCCCGCCAGCAAAGCCACCAGGATGACCCACCTCATGTGCGGCTGATAGCAGAGCCGACCCGGGCGCCTCAATAGATCCTCTTGACGGCCGAACGGCCGCGCATGAAACCCATGACCGTGCAGATATCGCAAAGAACGCTGGAAGACCTGGGCTTCGCGGATGTGCTCCGCGCGTTGGCGCAACGCTGCAGGACGGAGCCCGGCAGAGAGCGAGTGCTCGCCCGGCCCTTCCTGGACACCCCCGAGGCCGTGGCGGAGGCCCTCGCGCTCGTCGCCGAGACCCGGTCGTTGTCCCAGGAGCAGTTCTCCCTCCCCTTGGGTGGCGTGACGGACCTGCGGACGCCCATCGGCCATGCGGCCAAGGGCGGCATGCTGGAGCCCCGCCAGCTCATCGACTCGGCGCAGCTCCTGTTCGCCTTCGTCCGCACCCGCGAGGCACTGGACGAACGCCGGGCCCGCGTCCCCCGGCTGGTGGAGATTGCCCGCCGGCTGCCCTCGCTGGAGCCGCTGGCCCGCCGCATCGACCAGTGTTTCGAACCGGACGGTGAGATCTCCGACCGCGCCAGCCCGGAGCTGCGCGAAGCCCGGGACCGCGCACGTGGGCTCCATCGCCGCATCAAGTCGCGGCTCGACGAGATGCTCCACGACGAGGCCTTCCTCCCCAAGCTGCGCGAGAACTACTACACGATCCGCAACGGGCGTTACGTGGTGCCGGTGGTGGCCAACTACCGCTCGGAAGTGGACGGCATCGTCCACAACGCCAGCCAGACGGGCCAGACGCTCTTCATGGAGCCCCAGGCCATGGTGGGCCTGGGCAACGACCTCGCCATCGCCCAATCGGAGGTGGCCGAGGAGGAGCGCAAGGTGCTCCAGGCCCTGAGCGACCAGCTCGGCCGGGAGTCGGAGCGCATCCTGGAAGGCCTGGACGCCGTGGCGGAGCTGGACGAGGCCGAATCCGTGGCCATCCTCTCCGCGGACCTGGGCGCCAGCATGCCGGCCTTCGAGAACGTCACGGACATGCAGCTGCGGCAGCTGCGCCACCCGCGCCTGGTGCTCAAGGGCGCCGAGGTGGTGGCCAACGACGTGACGCTCACGGGCGATGCGAAGGCCCTGGTCGTCTCCGGCCCCAACGCGGGCGGCAAGACGGTGACGCTGACGGGCGTGGGCCTCTGCGCGCTGATGCTCCGCGCCGGCCTGCCGATTCCGGTGGCCGAAGGCTCCCGGATGCCGCTGTACCGCTCCGTCCATTCCACCGTGGGTGACGCGCAGGACCTGGAGCAGGGCCTGTCCACGTTCAGCGCGCACGTGGTGATGCTGCGCGACATCATCGGCGCCGTGGGCGAGGGCTCACTGGTCCTCATCGACGAAATCGCCGCGGACACCGACCCGCGCGAGGGCGCGGCCATCGCCATCGCCGTGCTGGAGGAGCTGATGTCCAAGGGCGTGGTGGTGCTCGTCACCACACACTTGGAGGAGCTGAAGGCGCTGGCGCACATGGACCCGCGCTTCCTCAACGCGCGCGTGGGCTTCGACTCGAAGCGCATGGCCCCCACCTACCGGCTCCAGATTGGCGCCGCGGGCCAGTCGTCGGCCATCGAGATGGCGGCGCGCGTGGGCCTGCCCCAGAACGTGTGCGAGCGCGCCCGGGAGCTGTCCGTCAATGCCGGCGGTCCGCTCACCAAGGCGCTGACGGCGGCCGAGGAGGAACGGCGCAAGCTCTCCGAGGAGCTGGAACGCGCCCGCGTGGCGGCCCAGGAGGCCGAGGCGCTCCGGGCCGACCTGGAGAAGCAGAAGCAGTCCTTCGAGCGCGAGCGCCGCGCCCGGATGATGCAGTTCAACGACGACGTACATGCGGCCAGCGAGCACGCGGCGGCGGAAGTGCAGAAGCTGCTGACGAAGCTTCGAGCCGAGCAGAACGAGAAGGCCCTCGCCGAGGCCCGGCAGCAACTCCAGCAGCGCGCGGACGAGGCGCTGAAGCGCGCCCAGGCCGCCAAGGCGGAGCTGTTCCAGGTAGAAGCACCTGGCCCGGCCAACCTGAAGGTGGGCGCCTGGGTGCACCACTCGGGGCTGAACCGCGATGTGGAAATCCTGGAGCTGGCGGACAACCACGCGGTGGTGTCCGCGGGGGGCGCGCTGAAGATGCGCGTGCCCATCACGGAGCTGTCGGGCGCGCGCACGCGCAAGCCGCAGCAGGCGAAGTTCCCGGAGCGGCAGAAGCAGGATGCGGCGCTCAAGCGCGCGGCCTCCGCGGCTCCCTCCGAGGTGGAGGCCACCCATTTCCGCTGCGACGTGCGCGGCATGCGCGCGGACGACGCACTGGCGGAGCTGGAGTCGTTCCTGGACCGCGGCATGCGCAGCGGAGAAGACGCCGCGCTCGTCATCCACGGCCATGGCACGGGGGCGCTCAAGCAGGCCATCCGTGACTACCTGGCCGCGTCTCCGTACATCCGCATGTACCGGCCGGGTGAAGGCCACGAAGGCGGCGACGGGGTGACCGTGGTCGCCCTGCGCGCCTGACCGCACCCGTGATACGGCCTTGAAGCATCCAGGGCCGGAGGTGGCTGGAAACGGCTGCCTCCGGCCCTTCGTCTGTCAGGCCAGCCCGCGCGACCGCCAGCGGAGCCGCGGTGTCCACGCCCACGCGCTGGAGCGTGAAGCACTGGAGCTGCGCTGGCGCCAGCGCAAGTCAGGCGCGGCGACGGAGCTGGTGGCCTAGCTTCGAGACACGTCGCGACCAAACACTTGGCGGATGCGCTCCAGGTCCGCCGGTGCGACATGGAGCAGCGAGTGCTTGGGGGACACCACCGCGAGAACGTACCCGCCGAGCACCCAGGCACGGGCTCGGTACTGGGCGAAGTTGCGGAAGAGGCAGCCGTAGCCTCCCGCGACATGCCCCTCGAAGGCGTCGACCTCCAGGACCTCGAACGGAGCGGTGAGCCCGCAGCGCAGGGCCTTGGAGAGCGCTTCCTTCATGGTCCAGATGACGTTCGCCGCCAGCTCGCCGCCGCCGGGCGAGTGACGGACCATGGCCAGCTCGCGCTGCGGCATCACGGATTCGAAGACGTCCGTCCGTTCGGGAGAGAGCTGCTCGACGTCGACGCCAACGATGTGCTCCGGCCCACACGCGACCGCTGCCGCCACCGAGCGCGCGTGGCTGAGGGAGACCACGGGCGAATCCCCTCCCGCGCCCTTGACCACCGGGTGTTCAAAGACGCCGGGCGCGATTTCGACCGCGTGCATCGGCACCTGGACGCCGAGCCCGCTGAGGGCGCGTTTGGCTGCGTAGCGCCCCAAGAAGAACCCGAGCCGTCGCGAGTCCGCGCGAAAGCCCTCCAGTCGAGCCCGCTCGTTCGGATGGAGCAGTGCCAACTGCGCATCGTTGATGGCCGCAGCGGACTCCTGATGGACACAGGCGAGCACCGCCGGCACCGGCACACCGTGGCGCACCATGCCGAGCGACACCGTCGCGGAGGACTCCAGTCCGAGCGGGTCGTGATGGTCAGAGCCGGTCATGGTGCTGGATTCTGTGTCAACCCGCCCGGGACCTCAATCACAGCCGATCCCCTGGCCCAGGGTGAAATCACGGCAGTGTCGTCAGATACCCGGCTCACGTGGAAAGCCGTCAGTTGGCATGCACCGCGAACGTCCCGACGCCTTTCTCCGAGGCCACCATGCATTGGGTCGTCCAGCACAACCTGTTCAACGAGCCTGGCTTCCACACGCTGATGGGCGTGCTGCGGCGCGGCGAGATTCCGCACACCGTCGTGAAGGTCGTCCCGTTCGATGGCGGTGTCGAGCCGACCGTCGACGTCGACGGGCCCGTCATCGTGATGGGCTCCCTCAGCCTGACGCGTTACGCGAAGCGGAGAGGCTGGACGCCGGGCGCGTTCCTCAACGACAACTTCGACTTCCGGATCTGGCGCGAGAAATTGGGCCACCACCTGCTCAACGCCGATGCCCAGGTCCACCGCTTCGGGGACGTTCCACCGAGGGAGGGGCCCTTCTTCATCCGCCCCTGCCTGGACGACAAGTCCTTCTCCGGCATGGTGACCACGTGGGACGACTTCAACGCGTGGCGGGCGAGCGCCCTCGCATTGGGCGAAGGCGCCACGGTCGATGCCGACACCTGGGTGGCCGTCAGCCCGCTGAAACACATCCAGCGTGAGTACCGCATGGTCGTCGTCGACGGGCGTGTCGTCACTGGCAGCCGGTACAAGCTCGGGGACCGAGTTGCGTCGTCTCCCGAGGTCGAGCCCAACGTTCATGCCTTCGCCCAGGCCATGGCCGACACCTGGACGCCAGACCGGGCCTACGTCCTGGACGTCTTCATGCACGACGGCGGCCTGTACGTCGGGGAGCTCAACAATCTCAACGCAGCGGGCTTCTACGCCTACGACGTCGCGAAGATGGTGGACGCCATCGAAGCGATGCCCTGGTAGCGCGGTCCGGGCATCGACCCGCGCGTGTCCCGGCTCAGGACACGCGCTGGTGCTCCGCGAGCACGTCGTCCAGGGCCTGGGCCTGCAGCTTCACGTCGGGATCCGAGTCCGCCAGGGCCTTCGCGGTATGAATGCGAGCACGCGCGGCGTCCGACTTCGCCAGGGCCATGGCCATGAAGAGGTGCGCCCGCGTGTCCTCGGGGTGGGCCTCCAACACAGGCGTGAGAACCTGTACCGCCCGTACGTCCTCTTCCCGCTCCAGCAGCGCCATGGCCAGGTCGTGCGCCGGGCCCGGCTCCGACGGCGCTCGGGCGTGGGCGTGCTCCAGCAGTTCCACGGAGCGTGCGCGCTCACCCGCCAGATCCAACACGCGAGACAATCCGTGCATCACCGCCACGTCGCCGGGGGACTTGCGCAGCGCCTCTTCCAGCAGACGGCGGGCTTCGGCCACATCCCCTGCGTCCAACCGGGCCATTCCGTCGCGATAAAGGTCCGTTCCCACTGAGTTCTCCTGGCACCACGCGGTGCGTCGGTCATTTCCACGCAACTTCAAGTCTACAAACTGCGACAAACTGAGAGGAAGCTTTCCCCCCGGACTTCATCATGCTCGTTCGAAACGCCCCCGTCTCGGCCCGCCGCCCGGCGAACTCCCCATCGGAGTCGCCTGCCGCGGAGAAGCCCAACGCCGCCGCGGTCCCCGCGGCCATCCACCAGAAGGACTCGTTCAGCAACACGACGACGGCGCTCCAGCGCACGGCGAAGGTGGGTGCGGCGCCCGCGGGCGACCATGGCAAGCTGATGATGGAGTACCTGACCGGCGCCCGCCCTCCCCCGGCGGACTTCGAGCAGGTCATCGGCTACAAGCCCTACGCCATCCAGACGCCGCACGGTCAGCGGATGCAGGACCCGCTGGGCTACGCCTCCGTCCCGCTGAAGATCGGCCCGGACAAGGAGTTCGACCCCGCGGCCAAGACGCACGACTACGGCTACGACCTGCTGCGCTACTTCGAGAAGAAGGGCACGCCGCTCGGCCCCGATGCGCGCAAGGCCGCCGACGCCCTCTTCCGCAAGGACATGTTCGACTACGCGAACGACCAGAAGGGCGCGCTGAGCCGCTTCAAGTACCGCTCCTGGGCTCAGATCTACGCCACCGCAGTGGAGCTGAACTCGGTGCGGCAGGGCCACGGCCCTCCGTGACCCCCGCGTAGGTTGCCGGGGCGCGCGGCGCGGAGTCGCTTCTCCGCGCCGCTCGATGCGCTCAGGGCGACTCGTAGCGCCGCAGCTTGTCGTACAGCGTCCGCAAGCCAATCCCCAGCCGCTGCGCGGCACGCTTGCGGTTCCCCGCCTCGTCCGCGATGGCCTGCTCAATGGCCCGTCGCTCCAGCTCCTCCAGCGTCAGGCTGGGAAGCCGGCCCCCCTCCGAGACGGGCGCATCCACCACGGGCCCCGCCGCGCCCGTCGGATCCAGCCACAGGTGCCGAGGCTCCACCACCGGCCCATCCGCGAGGATGGCGGCCCGCTCGAGCGCATTGCGCAGCTCGCGGACGTTACCCGGCCAGGTGAACGCTTCCAGCCGCGCCACGCCCTCCGGTGACAGGCGCAAGCCCGGACGACCCAGCTCATCGCCAATGCGGCGCAGCAGCAGCTCCGACAACGGCCGCAGATCCTCGCGCCGCTCACGCAGGGACGGCAGCCGGATGGGGAACACGGCCAGCCGGTGGTAGAGGTCCTCGCGGAACTCACCGCGCGCCATCATCGCCTTGAGGTCGCGGTTGGTGGCCGCCACCCAGCGCACGTCGGCTTCCAGGGTCCGCGTACCGCCCACGCGTTCGAAGCGGCGCTCCTGGAGGACGCGCAGCAACTTGGCCTGGAGCTCGGCCTTCAGCTCGCCGACCTCGTCCAGGAAGAAGGTGCCTCCCTGCGCCAGCTCGATGCGGCCGCGCCGCTGGGCCACCGCGCCGGTGAACGCGCCCTTCTCGTGGCCGAAGAGCTCGCTCTCCAGGAGCGTCTCCGTCAGCGCCGCGCAGTTGACGGCCACGAAAGGCCCGTCCGCGCGCTCACTCCACTGGTGCAGGGCCCGCGCCGTCACCTCCTTGCCGGTCCCGCTCTCCCCCACCAACAGCACCGTGGCTTGCGTGGGCGACACCTTCCGGAGCGCTTCCACCACCGGATGCATGGCGGGAGCACCCCAGCTCAGCTCCACCTCGCCCGCCGACTGCCGCGCCTCCGTCTTCCAGTTGAGCAGCGCGCGCCGCTCCAGGGCCCGCGCCACCGTCAGGCGCAGCTCGGCGGGGCTGCCCACCGGTTTGAGCAGGAAGTCGAAGGCGCCCGCCTTCATCGCCGCCACGGCGCTCTCCACCGTCCCCACGGCGGTGAGCACCACCACCTCCACGTCAGGCTGCTCCTCGCGCACCTTGCGCAGCAAGGTCAGCCCGTCCATCCCAGGCATCCGCAGATCCGTGAGCAACAGGTCCACGCCCTGCCTCGCCATCAGCCGCGCGGCCTCTTCGCCGTCGGCGGCCACCGTCACCGAGTGCCCTTCGTACTCCAGCGCCTCGGCGAGGAACGAGCGCACACCCTCTTCATCATCCGCTACCAGGATTCGCGCCATCGCTCAGGCTCCTCTCGCGGGAACGGTGAGACGGAACTCCGCGCCGCCGCCCGCATGGCTCCGCGCGCTCACCGTGCCACCGTGCAGTTCGACGATGCGGCGGGTGATGGCCAGCCCCAGGCCCACGCCGCGCACGCGGCCCGTGATGAAGGGCTCGAAGATGCGCTCCTCCTCCCCCGCCGCGATGCCGGGCCCGTGGTCCTTGACCGTGAACACCAGGGACGTGTCCTCCCGCTCCACGGTCGCCTCCACGCGCTTGCCTTCGGGGCTGGCCTGGACAGCGTTGCGCAGCACGTTCTCCAGCGCCTGCTGCAACCGGCCCGCGTCCAAAGGCAAGGGCGTGCGGTCCGGCAGATAGCGAGCCTCCACACGCGCCGCGCCCGTGCTCTCCACCGCCGCGCGGAGCACGTCGTTGGGGTCCGCCTCCACGCGGCGAAGCTCTCCGCTGGCCACGAAGCCCAGCAGGTCGTTCATCAACTGTTCCAGCCGGACGGCCTCCGACACCACCCGGTCCGCCTTGGGCGCCAGGACGGCGTCACGCTCCACGCGCTCGGCGAGCAACTGCGCATGCCCCTTGAGCGAGGCCAGCGGGTTTCGAAGCTCATGCGCCAGCACCGCGGACATGGTGCCCAGGGCCGCCAGCCGCCGGCCGCGCTCCAGTTCCTCCGACAGCGCCTCCCGCTGCGCCAACGAGCGCGAGAAGGCGAAGGCCAACGCCAGGATGCCCACGCACGAGGCCACCGCCACGCCCAGCAGACGCTGCGAGCGCGACTCCAACGCCAGGGCGGTGAGCGGCTCGAACTCGTAGACCATGCGCAGGTGCTTGCGCGGCTCCTGGGAATCGCCCTGCGCCGCCATGGCGCGGACCTCCTCCTGTGTCAGGGGACCGAAGGCGGGACGGGGCCGGCGGAGGCGGCTGACCAGGCGCGCGCGCCCCCCTTCGACCACCAGCGGCGAGCCCTCATGAAAGAGAAGCCGCCCCAGCTTCACCTCCCCGGCTGACGCCAGCACCTGGTCGTCATCCATGACGGCCACGTAGCGCAGGCCGCCCTCCCGGTGGGATTCCAGGAAGGCGTCCAGCGCGGACGAGTCCGGGAGCCCCTCCGTGTCGCGGAAGGCCTCGAAGCCGGCGACCATGATGACGTTGGCCATGCCCCGGGTGACCAGGGCGGACGACTCCAGCGCGGTGTTCCGGATGAACAGCGCCGCGGACATCAGCACCACGCACATGAGCACCGCCGCCACCCAGGGCGCTCGAGGCCCAAGCGGCCGCCACCAGGGAGCGCCGCTCATCGCCGACCTCCGCTGTGGGGACTCCAACTCCATCGCACACCTCCACAGGCTGCGAACTCTGCATGCGGAGTGCGGAATCCGCACTCTCTTCTGTCGGTGCCGCGCGCCTCGGGAGCCGTCGGTCGTCCGAGCGTGAGAGGGTGCATGGGGCGTTCTCCTGGGGATGGAGGGCGGCCACGTGGCCGCTGGCAGGACGAAGGAGCAGGCGCGAAACCTCGGCGCGCCCACAGGTCGCCCTGCCCAGTGCAATCACGGGGCCCAGGCCCGCTGTTCAGGCTCGAAGCGCGCGGGCCCTGGGGAGGCCCCGAGGCGGGCATGCGAAGATGGCCGGTATCGCGTGCGGAATCCGCACTCGCACTGCGGTTCCCGCAGGCCCGGCGCCACTTTCCCTCCACATTTCCATGGGTTGGACCGTGGCAAGGCAAATGCAGTGGCCCGGCTTGCGATGAAAAACGCACAGACACCGTGGTGGAAGCGGCAACCCTACCGGATGACGGCCCTGGCCCTGGGCTTCCTCGGGCTGGTGACGGCGCCCGGCGTGGGTCTGGCCCAGGCAACGACGACGATGACGACAGTCTCCCTGGAGGAGGCCATCGCCCGGGCGCTGAAGACGAGCCCCCAGGTGGCGCAAGCCGCCGGCACCGTCACCACGACAGGGGCCGCTGAGCGCAGCGCGTTTGGAGCCTACCTCCCCAACCTGTCCGCGAGCGCGAACACCTCGCTGGCCAGCAGCCAGCGCCTGGACCCCACCACGGGCGCGGTGTTCAACGCCCCCAGCGACACGTACAGCGCCGGCTTGTCGGCCTCGTGGAACGTCTTCACCGGTGGCCAGCGCGGCGCCACCAGCAAGCAGGCCCAGGCACGCTCCAGCGCCGCCCGGGCCGGACTGATTGCGCAGCGCGCGTCCGCGGTGCTCGACGTGGAGCGTTCCTATTACGAAGTCCTCCGCGCTGGGGGCCTGGAAGAGGTCGCAAGGTCCCGCATCGAGCGCGCGAAGCAGAACGCGGAGGCCGCGGATCGGCGACTGGCGGTGGGCTCGGCGACGCGCTCCGACGTGCTGCGGGCGAAGTACGACCTCACCGCCGCGCAGGAGGCCCTGCTCTCCGCGCAGACCCAGCACGCCGCCGCGGCCCTGTCGCTGGGCCGGCTCATCGGCGAGGACGGACCGGTGGACGCGCAGCCCTTGGAGCTCCAGGACGTGTCCACCTTCGCGCTCACCGACGAGGCGCTGACGGACGAAATCACCGCCCAGGCGCCGTCCATCCAGGCCGCGGAGGCGGACCTTCGGGCGGCGGAAGCCAGCGTGAAGGTGGCCAGGTCGTCCTACCTGCCCACGGTGCGTCTCTCCGGCGGTTATGACTGGTTCAATGACGAGCCCGCCTTCAACGGAGGCCGCACGAGCTGGTCGGTCCGGATGGGCCTGTCCTACCCCATCTTCGACGGCTTCGTTCGCGAGGAGCGCGTGGTGAGTGCGCGGACGCAGGCGTCGGTGGCCCAGGCCACGCTGTCGGATACCCGGCGCGCGCTGCGCTCGAGCGTGGGAACGTCCCTGAACCAGCTCAAGCTGGCGTCGAACCGCATCGCCCTGGCCACGGAGTCCGTCGCAGTGGCCCAGGAGGACCTGAAGGTGCAGCAGGAGCGCTACAAGCTGGGCGCCACGACCATCATCGAGCTGCTGACGTCCCAGGAGAACCTGGTGACGGCGGAGATCAACCTGGTGGCCTCCCGCTTCGACTACCGGATTGCGCGCGCGGAGCTGGAAGCGCTCGCGGGGAGGCCGCTGTGAGCACGTCCAACCATCCCCAACAGCAGGCGGGCACGGGCCCGGCGCGGGACATCTCCGACGTGGTCATCCGCGTGGAGGGCCTGCGCAAGGACTACACGATGGGCTCCGAGGTGGTGCGCGCGCTGCGCGGCGTGGACCTCACCATCCGCCGCAATGAATACGTGGCCGTCATGGGCCCGTCCGGCTCCGGCAAGTCCACCTTCATGAACCTCATCGGCTGCCTGGACGTCCCCAGTGAAGGCCAGTACTGGCTCAACGGCCAGCCGGTGGCGGGCATGTCTGAGAACGCGCTGGCGCGCATCCGCAACCGGGAGCTGGGCTTCGTGTTCCAGAGCTTCAACCTGCTGCCCCGCGCCTCCGCGCTGGACAATGTCGCCCTGCCGCTCATCTACGCGCGCATCCCCAAGAAGGAGCGGCGCGAGCGCGCGGCGGCGATGCTGGACAAGGTCGGCCTGGGCGCGCGAATGGACCACCGGCCCAACGAGCTGTCCGGCGGTCAGCGCCAGCGCGTGGCCATTGCCCGCGCGCTCGTGACGCAGCCCGCCCTGCTGCTGGCGGACGAGCCCACGGGCGCGTTGGACAGCCGCACGGGTGAGGAGATCATGGCCCTCTTCGGCGAGCTGCATGGCCAGGGTCAGACGCTGATGCTCGTCACCCACGAATCGGACATCGCGGCGCATGCGCAGCGGGTGCTGTTCCTGAAGGACGGCGTCATCGAACGGGACGAGCGGAATCGGGACTGAATATTCGCCACGCTCGCTGCGTGGGCCAGGGAACGGGAGGTCGTCGTGAGCAAGACGAAGAAGTGGATCATCTCAGGCAGCGCGGCGCTCCTTCTCGGCGCGGGGGTGTACGTCACCCAGCGCGGCGAGGAGCCCAAGACGAACGAGCGCTCGGCGGCGGTGGCCGTGGTGGAGCGCCGGGACATGGAAGTGGTGGCCGAATCCGCGGGCCTGGTGGAGCCGCTGCGCGTCGTGGAGGTGAAGTCCCAGGCCTCCGGTGAAGTGCTGAAGGTCCACTACGACACGGGCGACACCGTTGCCGAGGGCACGCTGCTGGCGGAAATCGAGCCGCGCGACGTGCAGAACGCGCTGGCGCAGGCCCAGGCCGACCTGGAGTCCGCGCGGGTGCGGCTGAACACGACGGAGGCCCAGCGCCAGCGCATGGAGGCGCTGCGCAAGGACGGCTACGTCACGCAGCAGGAATACGAGACGGCCGTGGACGCGTCCGCGACGGCACGGGCCACCAAGGTGCGGGCGGAGACGAACCTCCAGTTGGCGCGAGAGCGCAGCCGGGACGTCACCATCGTCGCGCGCAGCCCCGGCACCATCCTGGAGCGGACCATCCAGCCGGGCGTCATCATCGCCTCCGCCACCAACAACGTGTCCGGTGGCACCGCGCTGTTCAAGATGGCGGACCTGTCGGTGATGCAGGTGCGCGCCAAGGTGGACGAGACGGACGTCGGGCAGATCAAGCCCGGCCAGAAGGCGCGCGTCACCATGGAGGCCTACCCGGGCCGCACCTTCATCGGCGAGGTGGTGAAGATTGAACCGCAGGCCCTGGTGGAGCAGAACGTCACCCTCTTCCCCGTGCTGGTGCGGATGGACAACCCGGACGGCCTGCTGCGGCCGGGCATGAACGCGGAAGTGGCCATTGAAATCTCCCGCCGCCGCAATGCCCTCACCGTGCCCAACACCGCGGTGGTGGGCGTGCGGGACGCCCGGACCGCGGCCGCCGCGGTGGGTGTTTCCGAGGAAGCGCTGCGCGCGGTGATGCGGCCGCCGGGTGCCCCGAACCGCCCGGGCGCGCCGTCCGGACCGACGACGGTGTCGGCCGTGGGAGAAGCTGGCGCGGGCGCCACCGCCGCGGTGGCCAATGGCGCCGGGCCGGGCGCGGTGCCCGCCAGGGGCCAGGGCGGCATGGGTGAAGGCCAGGGCGGCGGAGGCCAGGGCCGCGCGGGCCGCCGGGCTCGCGAGGATGTCCAGGGCGCGACGGACACGCGGCAGGGCGTCGTCTTCGTGCAGAGCCCCACCGGTCCGCAGCCCCGGCGCGTCACCCTGGGCCTGAGTGACTGGGAGAGCACGGAAGTGGTGAGTGGCCTGGAGGATGGCGAGCAGGTGGTGCTCATCACGGTGGCGAAGCTCCAGCAGCAGCAGCAGCAGAGCACCGAGCGGATGCGCCAGATGTCGGGCGGCGTGATTCCCGGCGCGGGTGGTGGCCCGCGCGGACGGCGCTAACCCCCAGGCCCATCAGGAGGACACGTCATGGGTGAAATCATTCGGGTCGCATTCGATGCGGTCCTCGCCAACAAGCTGCGGTCGCTGCTGACCATGCTGGGCATCGTCATCGGTATCGCGGCCGTCATCACCATGGTCGCGCTGGGCGAAGGGGCGCAGCGCTCGGTGGCCCAGCGGCTCCAGGGGCTGGGCACCAACGTCCTCACGGTGCGCCCGGGTCAGGCGTTCACGGGCGGCATGATTCGCGCCCAGGCGTCGATGACCATCGACGACGCGGAGGCGCTGCGGGAGAACGCGCGCCACATCCAGGCCGTGGCGCCGGAAATCGAGTCGCGCTTCCAGGTGGAGTACGGCGCGAAGAACGCGAACCTGTCCGTCGTGGGCACCTGGCCGGACTACTTCCTCGTCAACCAGGGGCAGATCACGAACGGCCGACTCTTCACGGACGCGGAGGACAAGGGCCGCCGTCGGGTGGTGGTGCTGGGCGCCCTGGCCGGTGCGCAGCTGGGCCTGACGGACACCGCGTCCCTGGTGGGCGAGTCCATCCGCATCCGGGGCATTCCCTTCGAGGTCATCGGGGTGCTGGCCGAAAAGGGCGCGCAGGGCTTCAACAACCCGGATGAGAGCCTCTACATCCCGCTGTCCACCGCGCAGTTCCGCGTCATGGGCAGCGACCGCATCCGCTCCATCGCAGTGCAGGCCGTGAGCGACACGTCCATGGACGACGCGATGGCGGAGATCGACCAGAAGCTCCGGCGCGAGCACCGGCTGCGCCCGGAGCAGCCCGCGGACTTCAACATCCGCGACCAGGCCTCGCTGCTCAACACCATGCAGGAGACGACGCAGACGTTCTCCCTGCTGCTGGCCGGCATCGCCGCCATCTCCCTGCTGGTGGGAGGCATTGGCATCATGAACATCATGCTGGTGTCGGTGACGGAGCGCACGCGCGAGATTGGTCTGCGCAAGGCGCTGGGCGCCACCGGCACGGACATCATGCTCCAGTTCCTCGTGGAGTCCCTGGTGCTGTGCCTGGCCGGAGGAACGCTGGGCCTGCTGCTGGGCATGGGCGGCGCGGCGATGCTTCAGCGCATGGCGGGCTGGACGGTGGTGGTGGCACCCGAGGCCATCATCGTGGCCATCGCCTTCTCGGCGACGGTGGGTGTGTTCTTCGGCATCTGGCCGGCGCGGCGCGCGGCGAGCCTCGCGCCCATCGAGTCGCTCCGTTACGAGTAGCCGGAGTCCCGGCCTCGGGCGCCAGCCCGTCCGCCGAGCAGGCGGCGGGCACGGCGCCCGAGCGCGTTTCAAGCCCTCCTCTTCCGAGCCGGGACTGCACAGGGTGCACATGTTTGCGGACCTGACTCGAGGAGGGACGACATGGCGGATGGCAAGCGAATCGCGTGCATCGTGGGGAGCGGTTTCGAGGACTCCGAGCTGCGGGTCCCCTACGACAAGCTGCGCACGGAGGGCCACGAGGTGGTCCTCATCGGAAAGAAGGCCGGAGAGGAAGTCGCCGGCAAGCAAGGCAAGGAGACGTTCCGCGTGGAGCGGAGCATCGACGACGTCCAGGTGCAGGACTTCGACATGCTGCTCATCCCCGGCGGGCACTCTCCCGACAACCTCCGGGCCGACGAGCGCTTCGTCCGGTTCGTGAAGGAGTTTGATGACCGCGGCAAGCTCATCGCAGCGGTGTGCCACGGGCCCCAGCTCTTCATCTCCGCGGACATCCTGGACGGACGGACACTCACCGCGTGGACGACGATTCAGCATGACCTGCGCCGCATCCCCAATGTCCAGGTGAAGGACGAGGCGGTGGTGCGGGACGCCAACTGGATCACCAGCCGCAAGCCGGACGACCTCGAGGACTTCAGCCGCGCCATCATCGAGGACCTGAAGAGTGCGGGCGCCCGAGGAGAGCGGGAAGCCCGCACCTGACAGGGCGTCTACTTCCGGCCGCTGAGAATGTGCTGGAGGAGCTGACGCGAGATGCGGAGCAGCTTCGCGGCCCCGCGCACGCTCCCTTCGGATTTCGCCAGGGCCTCGTCCACCAACGTGTCGCGGACGAGGCTCTCGAAGCCGTGCAGTGGCACCCGTCCCGCGCTCGCCCGCAGCGCGGTGACCAGATCGGGGGGCCGCGCCAGCGTCTCCAGCCAAACGGCCTCCAGCCGCGCGAGGTCCAGCGGCTTGGGAAGGAAGGCACGCACGCCCTCCTGCGCGAGTTGAAAGGCCTGCTCCGCCGTCGCCGTCCCACTGATGGCGATGACATGCGGCAGCGGCTCCAGCCCACACAGCGGCGCCAGCAGCTCGATGCTGTCCCCATCCGGAAGGCTGACATCCAGGATGACGGCGTCGGGCGCATCACGCTGGAGGACCTGACGCGCCGCGGCGAGCGAAGCTACATGGGTGCACCGCTCGACGCGAGCGCGCAACGCCTCCTCGATCGCCCGCGCAAGACGCGTGGCGTCCTCGACGACCAGGAGATGTCGGACCCGCCCCACCCATGGCAATTTACCATGAATGCCAGAGAGTCCCCGACCGCCCGCGATGGAGCAGATGGCGCAGCGGGTGCTATCCGACGCTTCGAACGAGGGCGAAGCGCTGGTCAGCGTGGGCCGGATTGTCTTCAGCGCCCTCATCCTGACGCGTTTCCTGGCGCTGGGTGGAGCCCACGCCGAGGGCGGTGCCGCGGCGGCATGGCTCCAGCTTCCCCTGCTGCTGGGCAGCATCGCAGTGTCGGCGATGGCGCTGTGGGCGGCTCGGCGGCGGCTGTTCGGCGCGAAGCTGCTCGTGGCCTCCACGGTGCTGGACGCCGTCTTCGCCCATGCGTCCCTCCTCTCCACGGTGCTCTGGCATGGCCCCCACTACACCGGGCTGCTGCGAATGCCGGACCCCGCGGCGGCCATCGCGGTGGCCTTCATCACCGCGCTGCGGCTGTCGCCCGGGGCCGCGTGGATTGGGACGGCGGCCAACGTCCTGTTGATGGGGGGCCTGACGGCGCTCGACCTCCACGTCAATGCCAGGAACGCCACCTACGGGGCGAAGGATCTGATGCTCCTGTTCATCTTCATTGGCAGCGCGGGCGTCTTCGCCTCGGTGATTTGTGGCATCGCACGGCGGCTGGTCCTGGAGGCCGGAACCGCGAGTGCCCACATGGAGCGTGCACGCACGAACCTGCGCGCGCTGCTGCGCGAGCACCACGACGTGCGCACGTTGCTGTCCGCGGCGAGGCTGCGCGCCGACCTCCTCCTCCGCGAGCCCATGGGCGCCAGCGCGCCCGGCCATGCGAGCGCCCTGGTCCAGGACCTGGGTGAGCTGAGCAGCTTCATCGAGAGCGTGAAGGCTCGGACCCTGAGCGAGCTGACTGTGATTGAAGATGCGACGGCGGTGAACGTGGGCGCCACGTTGCGCCGCGCCATGGAAGTCGTCCAGGCGAGGTTCTCCCGGGTCCGGTTCGAGCTGGAAGGAACAGCGGGCCTGGCGCGTGCCGCCGCCAACGACGTCAGCGTCCGGATTGTCGGTGGAGAGCGAGGGCTCACACACGTGGTCACTAACCTGTTCGTGAACGCCTGTGAGGGTGATGGCCAGCAAGGCGCGCGCACGGTCCGAATCAGCGTGGAGCCGAACCCGGCGCTGCACCGCGTCCTGCTCAGCGTGAGCGATGACGGACCGGGGTTCCGAACGGGGCTGCTGGAGGGGGAACGCCCCCGAGCCGGTACGACCAAGCCAGAGGGCGCTGGGCTGGGCATGCTCCTGGTGAGCGGGCTCGTCGAGGCAAGCGGCGGTACCTTGCGCGCCTGCAACCCGCCCGAGGGAGGCGCCCGGGTCGAAGTCACGCTGCCCACCAGCGGGTAGAGCCGCGGGCCCCTTCCCTCGCCCTGGCAGCAGGCGCGGGCGCCGTGGACGGCCGGCGCAACCGCCAGGCGTGAGCGAGCCCCAGTCCGAGGTTCGCCACCAGCCACAAGGCCATGGGCTTGCGGTTGTCCTGGTCGAACGAGGGCCAGAGCTTGAGCACCACCGCGAGCAACGAACCCGCCGCAAGCAGCCAGACGCATCGGCGTGCCCAGCGCTCCGCGCGCTCGCTGCCGGAGATCATGAGGATGCCCAGCGGAAGCAGCGCGAAGGCAATCGGGTTGGCCAGCAACAGGTTCTCATTGTCCTGCATGACATCGAGCCTGGAGAACAGCATCAACCCACCCAGCGCCACGCCCGCCGCGCCGAGCGTGAGCCCGAACAGGGCGTGATAGAGGCCGAAGAGAATCTGGAACATCCGGTGTGTGCCGCGCCCACGCAGGAACGCGAGGATGATGGCCAGGGCCGCGCCTCCTGCGCCAAGCCCCCAGGTGGAGGTTCCTTCCCTGCCGGCGTCGACAGGAGCGGACGCGTCCATGGATGGGGATGGGGTCCCCTCGCGCTTCACCAACGGGATGCGCCTGCCGGAGCCATCCACGTAGGACACGCCCATGAGCAGCCTGGCGAGCTCCCGAGGCAGGAAGGCCTCCTCCCATTGAGTCGCGGGCGCGTCCACGGCGTCGTTCAGCCATAACATCAACAGCAGCTCCGACACCGGATGCGTCTGGATGTATCTCCGGAGGAGTTCTCGTTGGGTGGCACGCGCCGGCTCCGTGAGCGCATCCCGAAGCGCGCCACCCAATGCCTCATCAAGGACGTCCCGCACACGCGTCGCGCAATTGTCCCTGAGCGGATGATAGGCATATTCACGCGAGGCGGGCTGGACGTCTCGCTCCAACCGCGCCAGGAGCCGCTGGCGCTGCTCCAGCGTGAGCACGAGGTCCTGCACGTCAATGGACCGCGCCAGCGCGCGGTACAGCAGGAAGGTCCGCTCCACGGACAGGCGCGCCGCCCAGAACGTCGGCCGGCCCAGGAGGAAGCGGACCGGTCCCCCATTCGCGATGGACGTCGTGCCATAGCTGTAGAGAAAGCCTGTCTTCAGGCGCGTGTCCTCGACCCACAGCGCGCTGTGACCGAAGCGCTGGTGCATGTCCGCGCCGGGGCCAATCGTCACCAGCCGGATGCGCAGGGACTCCGGATGTCCGCCAAAGCCCTCGGGTGGGGACGCGGCGAACGCCGCCGCGCGGAACAGGGCCACGACCAGGATGAGCACCGCGTGTCTCGCCATCCCATGGCAATGCCCCACACCCGCGAGGTCAGGGCAGTGCAAAAAGATTGGCAGTGTTCACGTGAAACGCGCCAAGGCAGGGTTCCTATCGGCTCGCGGGCGTCGTGCAGCGAGCCAATGACACACATACCCACTTCCGAATTGGCAAGGAGAAGTCCCACATGAACACGCCCCACACCCCGACCACGTATTCCAGGCGCTTCGTGACTGCCGTCACGGCCACCCTGGCCGTGGCCATGCTCCTCATGACCCCTGGCAAGGCACAGGCCGTGGATGGTGACCGGCAGGTGACGCACCTTCGTGTCCGCATCGTCACCGGAAGCGATGACCTGCGCCAGGCGAGCAACGCCTTCGCCGAGTTCAGCTACACGGCGATCAATGGCAACCACATCTCCATCAGCCAGAACCTGAACAACGGCGCGAACTGGCCCAACGGGTCCACGCGCACCGTGGAAGTCGAGCTCCCCAGCGGCGTCCTCTACAGCAACATGCGCGAGTTCGCGATCCGGTTTCAATCCGGGCAGTCAAACCCCTTTGAGACGGGTGACAACTGGAACCTGAACGACATCCGGGTCACCGCCATCCTGGACGACGGGTCGGAGACCATCATCGTGCAGGACTCCGGCAACCCCTACCACCGCTTCAAGAGCGACGTGAACACCCGGCGCGCCTGGGTGCTCTGACGTCACCGCGGGGACGGCTCGGCTGCGTCAGGTGCTTCCCCGCTCGAAGGCCTCCACATCCTGGTAGTACCGCTCCACCTGGGCCTGGGTCGCCGCCTGGGTGTAGACCTCGGCACGCGGACGCTCGATGGAATCGAGGATGATTGTCGCGGCATCTTCGACGCGCTGCGCCCCTGGCAGCCCCCGAGAATCGGGCCCTCCGCCAAGCGCGTTGTCCCCGAAAGCCGTGGCGACCACGCCGGGCATCACCACCGTCACGGTGATGCCCGGGTGCGTCTCACGCAGCTCCTGGCGCAGGCAGGCACTGAGCGCGTTGAGCGCATGCTTCGCCGCGCTGTACGCCGAACGGTGGGGAACGATGGGCAGCCGCCCCAGGGTGCTGGAGACATTCACCAACTGCCCGGCGTCGCGCGACTGGAAGTGCGGCAACACCGCCTGCATCCCGTAGAGGGCGCTGTTCACGTTGTCGCGCCACATGGCCTCCAGGTCCTCGTCCGTGAGCTCCGCCACGGAGCGCGTGATGCCCCGCCCCGCGTTGTTCACCCACACGTCGATGCGGCCAAATCGGGCGAGCGCCGCGTCACGCAGCCGCTCCATGTCCGCGCGCCGGGTCGCGTCCGTGACCACGGCGAGCGCCTCGTGTCCACACTGTCCGGCCACGGATTCCAGCTCCGCCTTGCGGCGCGCGGCCAGCACCAGACGGGCGCCCTTCCCGGCCGCTTGCCGCGCCAGCTCCGCGCCGATGCCGCTGCTTGCTCCAGTGATGACGATGACCTTGTCCATGTCCATGGTCCTCCCAGGCTGACGCGTGTGCCTCTATCAGGCGCCCTGACGCCCCGCGAGCCCGCCCGGCCCCCGTGGGGGGCGCTTCGCCACTCCGGCGCCAGACTCGCCGCGAGCCGTGCCGTGGTACCGTGAGGCCCCCGCGACCCTTCCGTCATGCCGCTGCGACTCTTCTCCTTTTCGATGCTCATCGGGCTCGGCGCGGTGTTGGGCCACCTGTATCTGTACCGTCGGCTGGTGCGCCCCCTGGTGCGGGGCCGCCTGCCTCGGCTGCTGGCCATCGGCGTGCTCGTGCTGATGACGGGCGTGCTGGGGAACCGGCGCACCGTGCTGGACTTGCTTCCGGAGAGCGCCGAAGGGCTGCTCACCATGGCGGTGTACACGTGGATGGGCGTGGCGCTCTGCCTCGTCATCGCCCTGCTCCTGACGGACATCGGCCGAGGGCTCACGGCCCTGGCGAGACGGATGCAGCCGCACGCCCCGCCCGCGCCTCCCACGCCAGCACCCAGCACGACCGTGGACGAGGACCGGCGGCGATTCCTGGGCCAGGCCGTGGCCGGCACCGCCTTCGTCGCGGGGGGCGGGCTGGCGGCCTACGGAAGCTGGCGCGCCTTCTCGCCGCCGCTCATCACTGAAGTGGCGGTGAAGATTCCCAAGCTGCCCAAGGCCCTGGACGGGCTGAGCATCGTGCAGCTCACCGACATCCACGTGGGCCACTTCATCCAGCGCCGCTACATGGACGCGCTCGTCCAGCAGGCCAACTCGCTGCGCCCCGACCTGTTCGCCATCACGGGAGACCTCGTGGATGGCGACGTGGCCTCGCTGGGCGGCCACGTGTCCGCGCTCGCCGCGCTGAAGTCCCGCTACGGCAGCTACTTCGTCACCGGGAACCACGACTACTACTCGGGTGACGAGGAGTGGTCGGCCTTCCTGGAGTCACTGGGCATCTCGGTGCTGCGCAACCGGCACGTCCCCATCGGGGACAAGGGCGCATCCTTCGACCTGGTGGGCGTGGATGATTGGAGCGGAGGCCGGCGGCGCAACAAGAAGGGTTACGACCTGGAGCAGGCGCTCGCGGGGCGGGATTCCGACCGCGCCGCGGTGCTGCTGGCGCACCAACCCGCGAACTTCAAGGTGGCCGCGGAACGCGGCGTGGACCTGCAGATTTCGGGGCACACCCACGGTGGACAGCTCGTGCCCATGACGATGCTGATTGGTCTCGCGTGGGAGCACTCCGCCGGGCTGTACGCGCACGGTGACTCCAACATCTACGTCAGCCGTGGCTGCGGCTTCTGGGGACCGCCCATGCGCGTCGGCAGCCCGCCTGAGCTGGTCAAGCTCGTGCTGACAGCATGACGCACTGGGACATCCGGTGCGCGGCCTGCCTGCTCAACAGGGAGCAGGCCATCGGGCAAAGGGCCGCGGCGGCTCGACTTCGGGTATGCTCCTCGGCAAATCAGGACCCGTGAGGGTGGGTCCTCAAGAATCTTGAGAGGCACAGATATGAAGCGCCTGGGAAAAGTCGGTCTGCTGGTCGGAGCGCTCACGCTGGGTGGCGCAGTCGTCGGGTGTAAGGCCGAGGACGACACCGCGAAGAAGCACCGCATCGCCGGCAGCGACCACCTGAGCAAGAAGGAGTTCAAGGAAGCCGCCGCGGCCTACGCGCTGTCGCTCCAGGCGGACCCCAAGCAGGAGAAGGTCTGGGAGAAGAAGGCCTTCGCCCACATGCAGTTGGGGCAGATGAACGAGGCCGCCGAGGCCGTCCTGAAGATGGGCGAGCTCAAGACGACGCCCGCGGAGAAGGCGGAGATCTACCGGACGCTGGCCAGCATGTACATGACCGGCGGCACCACCGAGGACGCCGAGAAGTACTTCAACGAGGCCCTCAAGCTGGAGCCGAAGGACGAGGCGTCGCTCGGGTGGATCGCGGAGATCTACGCGCAGCGCGGCGGCGCCCGCTCCATGGGCGCGCCCATCATCAAGGAGTCCCTGGAGAAGTCGCTCAGCTATTACGACCAGGTCATCGCCATCAACCCCAACTCCGCCAACACCTACCTCAACAAGCGCGTGGTGATGGGCCGGCTGATGGAGTTCGAGCGGCAGCAGAAGGAGATGGCGCTGTCCGAGGCGGCCGAGAACGCGAAGAACAAGGAAGTTGTCGCCGAAGCGACGGCTCGCGCCGACGAGCACCAGAAGCGCATGGACGAGTACCAGGTGCAGTTCGCGGAGATGACGAAGAAGTTCGGTGAGGCACAGAAGGCCGCGAAGGCGGCGGCGGCGCCCGCGCAGTAACCCACCGCAGCCCGACGAACGTACACGAGGGCCTGGGACCGCGAGCCGGTTCCGGGCCCTTCGTGTTTCAGCCGCTGGCGGCCATCTGGATTTCTGGCCCGCGGCTCAGCGGCGCCGTCTGCCTCCGCCTGCGAGCACCATCAGGATTCCGCCCACCAACGCCGCGCCGCCCCCCGCCAGATACAGCGTGGTGCGGTCGGTGTTTCGGCCGGTGATCAACTCCGTGGCCCGCTCCGCGAGCGAGTCCCGGGCCTTCAGCCCGGACCACAGCAACACGGCGCCCGCGATGGCGAGCATGACACCCAGCAGCCGGACGAAGCTCACATTGCCTCCTGAAGTCACGGGCCTTCCTTGAAGGAGGAGGCCCGCGTCGGTCTCAGCGCTTCTTTCGCCCCGAAGGCGCCTTCTTCTTCGCGGCTCCCGAAGCCTTCGCGGGCTTCGCGGCACGCGCCACGGCGGGCTTCGCGGCCTTCTTCGACGGCGCCTTCGCCTTGGACTTCGTCGCAGCCACCTTGGTGGCCTTCGCGGCGGCCCGAGCAGGCGCAGCCTTCTTCGCCTTGGCGGTGGGCTTCTTCGCCTTGGCGGTGGGCTTCTTGGCCTTCGTAGCGGCGGCCTGCCTGGCGCTGCCGGCCGCGACGGTCTTCTTCTGCGCCGGGGTGCGCGTTGCCTTCGCCGCGGCCTTCTTCCGCGCCGCCTTCCGCTTCGGCTCAGCCGCCTCTGGCTCGGGCGTGGGAGTCACGGGCGGCTCGACACTCACGGGCTCGGCTCGCACGGGCTCCGGGGCCACGGGAATCGGTGTTTCCGTCACGGCCCGGGTGGGAACAGGCGGGGGCGCTTCGACAGGCGCTTCGGGCGGCGGGCGCGGGGGCTCCATCGAGAATGCCCTATCGTCCTCGGACTCGCGCCCGGGCTTGGGCGCGGGGAACCGGGGCCCTGGGGCGCCCTGCGGCTTCGGCTTCTGGAACGACCGTCCGTGAGAAGGGCCGCGGGGTTCAGGCCCACGCTGACGCTGGGACGCCAACGCGCGAATCCGGTCGAAACCCGGGTGTGGAGACCGAGCGGCGTCTTCGCCCACCGGCAATTCCCACGGAGCGGGCGCGGACGGCGCTTCGGGCGGAAGCGGCTCGGCCGTTTCAGCGGACACGGGCGCCGGTGCCTGCGGCTCCGGGCGGATGAACGTCCTGCGCTTGGGCCACGCGGGCGACTCGGCACGAGGTGGTTCCTGTCCTTCTGGCGGCCTGGGCGGGAACCGAGGCTCCTTCCGGTGCGGCGCGGCCTCCTCACGACGGCCCTCGCGAGAGAAGCGTCCACGCGGGCGGCCCGGACCCGTCTCCTCGTACTGCCCGGAGGGCGCGCCCCGGCTCGCGGCGGCTTCCCGTTCGCGGCGGCCCGGGCGCCCTGCCCGCTCCCGCCGGCCATCCCGCTCGCGGTGCGACGGCGCCTCGGCCATCCATGCCTGCTGACGCCGCTGCGGCTGCTCGCCCCGCGTCGCGACACGGCTCAGCGGCGCCTCGCCGTCGAACTGGAGCGCCTCGAAGTCGATCTTCTTCGCCGTCACGTTCACGGACGTCAGCCGCACCCGCAGCTTCTGTCCCACGCGCACCCGGCGGCCATTCGCGTACACCAGGGAGTGCGTCAGCTTGTCCAGCTTCGCCCCGGGCCCCAGCGTCTCGGCCTTCACCAGGCCTTCGACGTGCACCTCGTCCAGTTCGACGAAGAAGCCGAAGTCGGTGATGGCGGCCACGGTGGCGGCGAACTCCTCGCCCACGCGGTCCTTCATCAGCAGGCACGCGTAGAAGGACACCACCTCCCGCTCGACCTGCATCGCCGCGCGCTCACGCTCGGAGCACTGAGCGGACATGTCCTCGAGCTGGTCCTCCTCGCGCTCCAGCATCGACTGCGAAGGCTTGCGCCCCTTCCGGGCCCAGTGCGCCTTGAGCAGCCGGTGCACCAGCAGGTCCGGGTACCGGCGGATGGGCGACGTGAAGTGCAGGTAGTGCTCGGCGGCCAGGCCGTAGTGGCCCACGCGGGACGACGTGTACACGGCCTGCATCATGGAGCGCAGCAGGAGCTGGTTCAGCGCCCGCTGCTCCGGGTGGCCTTGGAGCTGGCTGACGAAGGCATCCAGTTCCTTCGACGACACGCCGTCCTCGACGCGCATCTTGAAGCCATAGGCCTCCGCCAGCGCGGCGAACGTGGCCAGCTTCTCCGGGTCCGGCTCGCCGTGGAACCGGTACACCGTGGGCAGGCCCTCGTCCTGGAAGAAGGTCGCCACCGCCTCGTTGGCGGCGAGCATGCACTCCTCGATGAGGCGGTGGCTGTCCTTGCGCTCGCGCTTGTCCATGCGCGCGGGCAGGCCTTCCTCGTCCAGCACCACCTTGTGCTCGGGCAGGTCGAAGTCGATGGCGCCGCGCTCCTTGCGCATCTTCATCAGCGCGCGGGCCAGCGACATCAGCCGCTCGAAGTGGGGCTTGTGCGCGTTGCGGTGCGGCACGTCCTTGCCGTCGAGGACGTCCTGCACCTCGTTGTACGTGCACCGCGCCACGCTGCGCATCACGGCCGGATACAAGTCGTAGGAGCGACGGTGGCCCCGGCGGTCGAACGTCATGTCCGCCACCATGCACAGCCGGTCTTCGTCCGGGCGCAGAGAGCAGATGCCGTTGCTCAGCCGCTCCGGCAGCATGGGCAGCACCCGGTCCGGCAGGTACACGGACGTGGCGCGACGCAGCGCCTCCGCGTTGAGCGCACTGCCTTCCCACACGTAGTGCGTCACGTCCGCGATGGCCACCACCAACCGCCACCCATCCGCCTGGTCCTCCACGCAGACCGCGTCGTCGAAGTCGCGCGCGTCCTCACCATCGATGGTGATGAGGGGAATGGCGCGCAGATCGCGCCGGTGCTCGCCGCGGGCCTCTTCCTCGGTCACCCTCACCGCATAGCGGTCCGCCTCGGCCATGACCTCCGGCGGGAACTCGTCGGAGAACCCCTGCGAGTACGCGACGCCCAATACCTCGGCGCTCGGAGTGCCGGGCTTGCCCAGCGAGCCGGCGACCTCGCCGTGCAGTCCCCGGTCCGGGTCCAGCATCTGGGCACCAATGCCCAGTTGGACCTTCACCAGGTCCCCTTCGCGCGCCATCTGCGTCAGCGGCACGCGGATGGGGCCGGGCAGGCTCGAATCCGTGGGGTACACCACGGCGTAGCGGCCCTTCACGACGTAGGTGCCCACCGCCAGCTCGCGACGGCGCTGCACCACCCGGACGATCCGGCCCTCCAGGCGAGGAGGCCGCCCCGAGACGGCCACCACCACCCGGTCATTGTCGAGCGCGCGCTGGGCCTCGTGCGGCGGCAGGAAGACGTTGTCCCCTTCCCCCGACAGCGGATGCACGAAGCCGAAGCCATCCCGGTGGACGTGGAGGATGCCTTCCAGGAGGCCATCCTCTTCGACCTCGCTGAAACGGCCCCGGCGGCCGGGCCACTCCGCCCGCTCCTGCCGGAAGCCCCCTCCATGCTTCGAAGCGCCCCGGCGATCACGCCCTGGGCCCCGCTCCTGCCAGCCCGCGCCCTTGCCGCGCGCCCCTGGCTCATGCCGGCGGGCCGCGAAGCCGCCAGGGCCCGTCCCGCGCTGCCCGGCATGCCGAGGTTCGCGATTCGGCCCGCCCTCGTGGGGCCCGGCGGCGCCGCGCTGACGCCACGCCATGGGAGCGCCCTGCTCCCTTGCACGCACGTCGGCCTCGCGCCGCGATGGCTGCCGGGGCACGAAGCGCTTGCCGTCCTTGAGGATGTCCCCCTGACGGACGAGCTCGCGCAGGGCGCGCTTGAGCTCCGTCTGTTGTCCGGGGTGCAGGCCCGCGAGCCGGAGAAGCTCCTTGATGCCCAGCGGGTGGTCTGCTTCAGCGAGGATCTGCTTGAGAAGGTCTTGAGAAAGGCTCACGGTGGGGTCGCGGCTCGGCCGCTACGGGAACGGGTAAGCCCGAAGCGGCCGGACGGGAACCCCCCGGCGACCGGCCGCCCCCCGGAACCTGTTCCGGGCGACGACCCTCAGGGCTTGACCGTGACGTTGATTTTGAAGGAGCGGTCCACCAGGCCGGGCGACAGCGCCTTGGCCAGGAAGAACTCCACCTCGAAGGCGCCTGGGTTGCGCGGGGTGAAGAAGAACTCGCGGGTACCGGGACCGTCCTCGGGCGCGGGCTCGAAGTTGGCTTCGCGCAGGCCCACGCGCTTGGCCACCGTGGGCTCGATGGCCCAGGTGAAGCCGGGGTGCTCGGGCAGGCGCACGGTGAGGCCGTGGTTGAGGCGCACGTCCACGGACGTGGGGACCTCTCCCTCGATGTGCACCAGCTCCATCTCGTCGCGAGACACGGCGCGCGCTTCGGCCGGACGAAGCTCCACGTTCTCCGCCAGGATGCGGCCGCCCCAGCCGGACGTCTTGTCGACGACGCCCTGCACCTGGAGCGTGTACCCGACGTGCTTGCGCAGGGCCTTGCCAGCGGCCTTGCCCTCGATGATGAACGACACCTGCTGGCGCGTGCCGCCATTGGACACGACGAGCACGAACTCCTCGCCCGTCATCTCCAGGTTGCCACGCACGCCCGCGAAGCCCTTGATGCCCGCGCCCATGCCGGCCGCCGTCACCATGGAGACCTCACCGGGCGACAGGTAGCGCAGCCGCGCCTCCGTCTCCGCCGGGGCGGCTTCCACCACCTCGGCATCCGGCTTCTTGGCCGAGTACTTGCGAACGTCCACCACGCCAGCGTGGTTGGTCGTCTTGCGGATGAGCCCGCTGACGGAGACCTTGTGGTCCACGTAGGCCGGGAGGACTTCCTGATCCGGGCCCTGGAGGAGGAAGGTCAGCTCGCGCTTGTCGCGCCCGACGACCACCAGGTGCGGCAAGTCGTTGGTGACCACCAGGCGGCCCTTGAGGCTACCCTCGCCCGTGACGCCGCGACCTTCGCCGGCCGTCAGCAACTGCTCCATCTCACGCTTGGTGAGCGGCTCGCCCGGAGGCGGCAACTTGGTGGCGCGAGGACGGGGCTTCTCTACCGGAGGGGCGGCGGGTACCGCGCTCGCCTTCGCCGCCTTGGCGCTCGCGGCGGCCTTCGCCGCGGGAGGCGCCTTCGCCGGAGGTGCCTTCGGGGTCTTCGCTGCCGGGGGGGCGGCCTTCGCGGCCGAGGCCGTCTTCCCAGCGGGGGCGGCCTTCTTCGCGGTGGCCTTCTCCTGCGTGGCCTTCTTCACCGCGCTCTTGGCCCCCTTCGTTACGTCCGATGCTGCTTTCGCCAATTTCGTCGCCGCCTTCGCCACCCGCTTGGAGGCGTTCTTGATCAGATCCAGCCGGGCAGCGGAGTCCTTCTTCGCAGCGGGCTTTGCGCCAGCCTTGCCAGCGGGAGTCGTCTTCTTGGCCCCGGACTTGGGCTTGGCCATCGACGCAGTCTCCTTGAGAGTTCCCGTGTCCTTTCAACGGGTTGGCGGACCTGCCCAGAGGGCAGGCAAGCCTCGCGATCACCGTTGCTTGTAACGATGATCAGGTAGGCTGTCAAACTAACACTTGATTATCTCACGGACTTTGTTCGTGAACGGGTTCAAGCCACAAAGCCACGGCATGGCTATAAGCCGAGCATGAACGACTCCGCCACATTGCTGCCGGAAGAAGAAGCCCGGTCGCAGATCCTGGCCCTGTGCGCGCCCCTTCCCTCCGAGTGGCTGCCCCTGGATGACGCACTGGGGCGCGTGCTCGCCGAGGACGTGACGGCGCAACGGACACTCCCTCCCTGGGACAACTCGGCCATGGATGGCTACGCGGTGCGCAGCGCGGACCTGGCGGGTCCCCTGCCCGTCCGGCTCATCGTCGGAGAGACCCTCTACGCCGGCGCGGTGGGCAGTCAGGCGCTGACGTCCGGGGTATGCGCCCGCATCATGACGGGCGCTCCCCTCCCCGCGGGTGCGGATGCGGTGGTGATGCGGGAGCGGACACGGCCCGTGGTCCAGAGCGGCGCGGATCAGGTCGACGTGCTCGAAGCGGTGGCTCCGGGCCAGTTCGTGCGGCCCCGGGGCGAGGACGCTCGGGAGGGACAGGTGCTGCTGGCACGCCGCACGCCGCTGGGCATCCCCGAGCTGGGCCTCCTCTGGGCCCAGGGCCGACAGGCCGTGCCAGTGTCGCGCGCACCACGCGTGGCCATCCTCTCCACGGGCGACGAGTTGTGCCACGCGGACGAGCCACCCAACGGCCGCATCGTGGACACCAATGCTCCGTCACTGGCGCTGGCGGTCCGCCGCGCGGGCGGCATTCCCACGCAGCTGGGCATCGCTCGGGATACGCGCGCCGCCGTACTGGCCGCGCTTTCCCGGCTGGACGGGTTCGACGTGGTGCTCACCAGCGCGGGGGTGTCCGTGGGCGAGCGCGACTACGTGAAGGACGTGCTGGCCGAGCTGGGTGTGGAGCAACACTTCTGGCGCGTCGCCATCAAGCCGGGAAAGCCGCTGGTGGTGGGCCGTCGTGGCGCCACGCTGTTCTTTGGACTTCCGGGCAACCCCACCTCCTCCCTGGTGACGTTCGAGCTCTTCGTGCGCCCAGCCCTCCGCAAGCTGCTGGGGCATGCGCAGGTGGGGCCTGGGCGCGTAGCCGGACGCCTGGAAGGCAAGCTTTCCAAGCCCTCCGGCCTGGCGCACTTCGTGCGCGTCACGGCTGCTTGGAGAGAAGGCAACCTGTGGGCCCGTCCACTGGCGACACAAACGTCTGGTGCCCTGCGTTCTGCGGCGGCGGCCACCCATCTGCTGCATTTCCCTCGGGAAGCCAGCAGTTTGACGGAGGGGGACGCGGTAGAACTGCTTCCGCTCTCATGGGTGGCCTGAGGAACGAAGGACGCCGTGGAGCATCCTCTTGGCGGCGCGTGCTCGAAAGCACAAGCCGCCTTGACTTGAGAACCTGAGGACTCCAAACAGGGGCCCGCATCTGGAGAGGACTCAACATGTCGGACACACGCTCACCTCAGGTCCTTCCGACCCGTAAGCACACGCAGCACCTGGAACGGTTCTCGGAGGCGGACATCCCGACCGAGCGCGGCTCGCTGCGGACCATCGTGTTCCGGGACAAGCGCAACGGGCGGGAGCATGTCGCGCTCGTGGTGGGACAGGTTTCAGGACACGAGGGTGTGCCGGTGCGCATCCACTCCGAGTGCCTCACGAGCGAGGTCTTCGGCAGCCTGAAGTGCGACTGCCGCGAGCAACTGGACCGCTCGCTCGACTTCATCACCCAGGCGGGACAGGGCGTCGTGCTGTACCTGCGGCAGGAGGGGCGCGGCATCGGCCTGGGGAACAAGATCAAGGCCTACGCCCTGCAGTCCAAGGGCCTGGACACCTACGAAGCCAACCGGCAGCTGGGTTTCGCGGACGACCTGCGCACCTACGACATCGCGGCGGAGATGCTGCGGAGCCTGGATGTGCGCTCGGTGGACCTGATGACCAACAACCCGCTGAAGATCGCGGGCATGGTCGAAGAAGGCATTCCCGTCCGGCGTCGAATCCCTTCCCGGACCGAGCACAATCCGCATAACGTCGACTACCTGAGGACGAAGCGCGAGCGTACGGGGCACCTGATTGAGCTCTTCGCCGAGGACGACGACACGGAAGCCAAGACAGGCTGAGCAGCCCCCCACGAAGCGACGGAACACCGTCGCGCGCAACCAGGCCCGCGTGCCCTTCGAGGTGCGCTTCTGGGGGGTGCGCGGCTCCATTCCTTCGCCGGGCGCGCACACGAAGCGCTACGGCGGAAACACGCCCTGCGTGGAGGTCCGCTGCGGAGACGAGCTGCTCATCTTCGACCTGGGCACCGGCGCGCGCGCGCTGGGGCATGCGCTGGTGGCGAAGAAGAAGCCGGTGAAGGGCTCCATCTTCATCTCGCACTACCACTACGACCACCTGCAGGGCCTGCCCTTCTTCGGGCCCATGTACCTGCCCACGAGCGACCTGACTGTCTACGGCCCGGCGCGGCACGGGCAGTCGGTGAAGCAGCTCCTCAGCGGACAGATGGTGCCGCCGTACTTCCCGGTGACGGCGGACGGCGTGTTCCGGGCGCAGCTCACGTACACGGACCTGGCCGCCACGCAGACGCTGCGACTGGGCCCGGCGACGGTTCACACCATCGAGCTGAACCACCCGGGCGGTAACATGGGCTACCGCGTCGAGTGCCAGGGCCGCTCGGTGGTGTACGCCACCGACCTGGAGCACGGCAGCGACATGGACGCGGCCTTCTACGCGTTCGCCCAGGACGCGGACGTCCTCATCTACGACGCCATGTACACCGAGGACGAGTACCACGGCCGCACCGGGCCGGCTCGCACCGGCTGGGGCCACTCCACCTGGCAGGCCGCGGTGCATGCGGCGGACGAGGCCGGGGTGAAGAAGCTGGTGCTCTTCCACCACGACCCGTCACGAGATGACGCGGGAATGGACCGGCTGCTGCGTCAGGTGCGCAAGCACCGCCCGGACGCCATCGCCGCTCGCGAGTCCCTGGTCATCAAGCTGTAGCGCGCTTCACCGTCTCCCGCAGGCCCTGGAAGGGCAGCCGCTCCAGGGCCGTGGGGACGTCCACCCACTCGAAGGCGTCGTGCTCCGCGCCCAGGCGCACGTCCGCGTCCGGCGGCACGTGGACGGCGAAGCCGTTCTCCTCCACGAGTTGCGGCGGCAGCGCCTCTCCCAGGGCGAAGGCGTGGCGGTAGTCCAGGTCCACCAGCGGCACACGGAGGCCTGTCTCCTCCTCCAGCTCCCGCGCCGCGGCCTGCGCTGGCGACTCACCCGCTTCGAGCCTCCCGGTGAGGACCTGCCAGAAACCGCCCCGCTCCGGGCGACGGCGCACGAGCAGCACCCGTGCTTCGGGACCACGGCCCTTCACCACCGCGATGCTCACCGTCCGCATCGGCGGCGGCGCGTCCACGCGCTCGCTGTCGAACACAGTGCAGAAGCTGCTGGCGATGGCCTCTTCCACCTCCGCCATGGGAAGCGCGCGGCCCAACTCCCGCTGCATGGACGTGACACCCGCTTCTCGGATGCCACACGGGACGATGAGCTGGAAGTGGTCCAGGTTCGTGTTCACGTTGAGCGCGAAGCCGTGCGTGGTGAGCCAGCGCGACAGGTGCACGCCAATGGCGGCGATCTTCCGCGCGTCCGGAGCACCTTCCGCGCCAATCCAGACGCCCGGCCACTTGGGGATGGGGCCCGCGGTGATGCCCCACTGGGCCAGCACCTGCATGACGGAGCGCTCCACGTCGCGCACGTAACGGCGCACGTCGCGTCGATCCTCGGGCAGCAGGAAGATGGGGTAGCCCACCAGTTGGCCGGGGCCGTGGTAGGTGACGTCGCCGCCACGGTTGGTCTCGAAGACCGCCGCGCCCTCCTTCGCCAACTGCGCGTCGCTGGCGACGATGTTCTCACGCTTCGCGGCACGGCCCAGGGTGAGGATGGGCGGGTGCTCCAAGAGGAGCAGCGCATCGCCGGAGAGCCCCTGGCGGCGTGACTCGCTGAAGAGGTGCATCAGCGTGAGCCCGTCCTCGTACTCCACTCGGCCCAGGCGGTAGACGGTGATGGTGTTCATGACGTTCGCTTCTTTCGAGCCTTCCGCGTGGGCGAGGGCTTCACGGTGGGCGCCATGCTCCACGTCCCCGTGGGCACCCGGTTGAGGAGGGCATGCAGCTCATGGCCGGCGCGCGGCGAGCGGCTGGCCTCCTGGGCCAGCGCGATGAGCACTTCTTCCGAGACGGAGACCGCGGGCTCTCGCGAGGCCAGGCGCTGGCGGGCAATCTCCACGAATTCAGATGGTGTGGGCACCTGGAGCGGTAGGAGCACCTGCACGCGCTCCAGGATGTCCGTGGGCACGGTACCGCGCACGGCCTGAGTCAGCGCGGCGGTGGTGGACACGGAAACACTGGATGCGTCTCCGCGAAGGCTCAGGCCCCGAGCCTCCGTGCGCATGCCCCTCGCGCTCATCAGGACGACGGGACGGCTGTCCCGGGCGAGGAAGGCCTGCAGGGTCGCGTGTGACGTCGCGTCCAGGCGGTCCACGTCCTCCACCAGCAGCGTGCGAGAAGAAGTCGTCACGTCCAGGTCCGCGACGGGGGTGATGACGCCCACGGCCTCTCGCTGGAGCTGCTGGAACCAGACGCTCTTGCCACTGCCTTCGGGCCCGATGACCAAGAGGGTCCGCGCGTAGTCCTCAAGCGACTGCGTCAGCAGCGCCTGCGTCACGCCCTGCCCCACGAGCCCCAAGACAGGTGTCACGGGCCGTTCCGGCCGCGACACCGCGGGCAGAGGCACCAGCGTGACGTCTCCCAGCAGCGATTGCGACTCGAACAGGCAGCTCTTGCAGATGAACGCGCCCGCGGGCCCCGCGACCAGGTCCCCCGTGTCAGTACGCGGACGGCAACAGAAGGAGCACCATGCGTCGAGCGCGGCATCCGCACGCGTCGGGCCGCGCTCGATGATCCGAGCCTCTCTGCGACGCCGAAGCCGCGCATCCGTGAGGATGTCCTCTCCGGCGGGTGCTTCCTCTGCCTCACCCGCCATGCGTGATGATGCAAGCCGCGTCGTGGACTCATCGACGCCCAGAAGTTCCTGCTCGCCCACACCATCCTGGAGCTTGTCCGACGAAGCGGCCTCCGGTGCGGGCATGGACGCGGACGGAGCGTTCCGTCCCGGCGCCCCCGCGCTCCAACCCGGTATGGACGCAACACCGCCCCGCACGTCCACGGTCGCATCCGGTGGCGACGAGGAATCTTCCGCCCCTGCGACCACACCCGCGATGCGCGCAATCTGCACTTCGAGCCGCTGCAGATCTTCCGCGACCTCCGTCTCGATGACCCAGGCCTGGGCGGCGTCGCGAGGCGCGGCGTCACCGGCGTGCACGGCCGCCTCTCGCAGCGCATCCTCGATGAGCCGCTGCCGGTGGACGACGTCCGGCAACAACTCCGACTCCAGGGAATGCACCACCCCGGACGCAGGCAATGCCTCTTCGTCGTCAGTGTCCATCCCAGCCCGCGCGAGCAGAGGCTCCGGCATCCACTCCAGCCGGTTCACCGCATCCGCGATGTCCGCGCGGCTGCCGTCCAACCGCTGCGCATGGCGAAGCAACTGCAACGCACGGGACGGGTTGCCCACCTGACGGTACAGCTCCGCCGCTTTCTGCAGGCACTCCACCGCACGGGCCACGTCCCCCTGTGTCTCGGCGGACTGCGCGGCGCGGATCAGCTCGCGAGGGTTCTCGGCCATACGGGGAGAGCCTAACCGGCTCGGGGCACCCGCGCGCGGCCCTTGAACGCGGGCCCCAGCACCAGGCGCTTCCCAGCCCGGCTCCAGGGCCACCACGCCCCTCACGTCAGGGGCGTGGACCTGCCACGGCGCTCACCTCACGCCATGGCCAGGAACAGCAGGTCCGGCTTCTCCAGGTACTTGATGATCTCGTACGTGAAATCCGCCGCCACCGAGCCGTCGATGACGCGGTGGTCGCACGACAGCGACAGGTTCATCATGTCGCGCACGACGACCTGGTCCCCCACCACCGCAGGGCGCTTCTTCAGGCGGTGCACGCCCAGGATGCCCACTTCAGGGTGGTTGATGATGGGCGTGGCGAACAGGCCGCCGCTCTGCCCCAGCGAGCTGATGGTGAAGGTGCCACCCGTCAGCTCCTCCATCTTCAGCTTGCGGTCGCGCGCTGCGGCGCCCAGGCGGGCCGTCTCACGCGCCAGCTCGGCCAGCGTCAGCCGGTCCGCGTTCTTCACCACCGCCACGGTGAGGCCGTCCGGCGTCGCCGCCGCCATGCCGATGTTGTACTCGCCGCGGACCACCAGCTCCTGCGACGCCTCGTCGAAGTTCGCGTTCAGGTGCGGGAACTTCTTCAGCGCAGCCACCGTCGCCTTGATGATGAACGGCAGGTAGTTGAGCTTGATGTTCTCACCGGCCGCCGCCAGCTGCGCGTTCAGCCGCGCGCGCAGGGCCACCAGCTCCGTGGCGTCCACTTCCTCGACGAAGGCGAAGTGCGGCGCCGTGAACTTCGACCGCACCATCTTCTCCGCGATCTTCTTGCGCAGGCCCCGAAGCGGAACGCGCTCGTCCGCAGCGCCCGAGCTGACGGCAGGAGCCGCGGGACGCGCCTTCTGCTCGGCCGGAGCCGCGACGACGTTCTTCTCGCCACCCTCCAGCGCCGCCACCACGTCCGCCTTCGTCACGCGGCCCTGCGGCCCCGTGCCGGCAATCGACGCCAGGTCCAGCCCGTGCTCGCGCGCCATCCGCCGCGTCACCGGCGTGGCCAGCACCTTGGACGCCGAGGCAGGCGCCCCACCGACATGGCCACCCGCCACGGGCGGCGCCGCCGGCGCGCTGGCCTCGGCATGACCACCGGCCTGCGCCGGCGCAGCGCCCTCCACCTCCAGGGTGACGAGGAGCTGGTGCACCTTCGCCATGTCGCCTTCATTGCCGTGCGTCTTCACGACACGGCCCGCCTTGGGAGCGGGAACGGTGACGGTGGCCTTGTCCGTCATCACCTCGGCGAGCACCTGGTCTTCCTTGACGGAATCCCCCGCCTTCACGTGCCACTTCACCAGCTCACCCTCCATCACGCCTTCACCAAGGTCGGGGAGCTTGAATTCGAAGATCGCCATGGGGTCGTCTTTCCGGGAAGCAGGGGTGTTGGGTCAAGCCATGAATCGGAGCGTCAAAGCTCAGCCGAGCCGCTCGAGCCGCTCGCGCTCCATTAGGCCCTTCATGAAGAACTCAGCGGCCCGGTAGCTGGACCGCACCAGCGGACCGGAGGCCACGTAGAGGAAGCCGTAGGACTCGGCCAGCGTCTTGTACGCTTCGAACTGCGCGGGCGACACGAAGCGCTCCACGCGCAGGTGGTACTGCGACGGCTGCAGGTACTGGCCCAGCGTCAGCACGTCCACGCCCACGTCGCGCAGGTCCTTGAACGTCTGCTCCAGCTCCGCGTCCGTCTCCCCCAGGCCCACCATGACGGACGTCTTGGTGTACAGGCCCTCGGGGCGCTTCTTGAGGTACTCCAGCACGCGCAGGGACTGGTCGTATTTCGCGCGGCGGTCACGGACCGTCGGCGTGAGGCGCTCGACCGTCTCCACGTTGTGCGCCACCACGTGGGGCTTGGCCTCCGCCACGGTGGCCAGGTCCTTCTCCACGCCCTTGAAGTCCGGGATGAGCACTTCGACGATGGTGCGCGGGCTCTCCCGGCGCAGCTCGCGGATGGCGGAAGCGAAGTGGCTGGCGCCGCCGTCCGGCCGGTCATCCCGGTTCACGGACGTGACGACGATGTACTCCAGGTCCATCTCCTTCACCGCCTGGGCCAGATGGATGGGCTCCATCGGATCCAGCGGAGGAGGCGCGCCGACCTTCACGTGGCAGAAGCGGCACGCGCGCGTGCACACCTCGCCCATCAGCATCACCGTGGCGGTGCCACCGCCCCAGCACTCAGCGATGTTCGGGCAGCGGGCCTCTTCGCACACCGTGGCCAGCTTGGTGCGCTTCACGATGGCTTTGACCCGCTCGTAGCCTTCTCCGTGCGGGAGCCGCACCTTCAGCCACTCCGGCTTGCGGGTGGTCTCAGTCACCTGGGGCAGAGGGAACCGGTCGGGAGTCGCCATGGATCGCGGGCCTTCTATGGGTTGGACGGAGGACGTTCAAGCGGAAGCCACTGACGCGAGGCGTCAGCATCCACCAGTCGTCCGCCAGTTGTCGCCTCTCTACTAATGCCCCCGGTTCCTGGGGACAGGCCTGGAGCACCCATGAGGGCGGCCAGACAGGGGACCGTCACCTCGCGAGGCCGCGGGGGCCGGAAATACGAGGGGCCGTCCGCGGCACACCGGGACGGCCCCTGGGACTGCAAGCGAGGCGCCGCCGCCTAGAAGTGGCGCGGGTGGCCCAGCGTGGCCTCGGCACCCTCGTGCACGATTTCCGAGAGCGTCGGGTGCGCGTGGATGGTGTTGGCCAGCTCCTCGGTGGTGATCTCCAGCTTCAGCGCGACACACGCCTCGGCCAGCAGCTCCGTCGCGTGCGGCCCGATGAGGTGCACGCCCAGGACCTCGTCGTACTTCCGGTCCGACACGATCTTGATCATGCCGGTGGCCTCGTTGGAGATGGAGGCCTTCGTCACGGCGCCCATCGGAGCGATGCCCACCTTCACATCGTAGCCGCGCTCCTTGGCCTTCTTCTCCGTCAGGCCCACCGAGGCGACCTCGGGGTAGCAGTACGTGGCCGACGGCGTCAGGTCGTAGTTGATGGGCTGCGGGTTCTTCCCGGCGATGTGCTCCACCGCCACCACGCACTCCGCGCTGGCCATGTGCGCCAGCATCGGCGTGGGGATGATGTCGCCCACGGCGTAGACGTTCGGCTCGGAGGTGCGCAGCATCGAGTCGACCTTGATGTAGCCGCGCTCGGCCTGGATGTTCGTCTTGTCCAGCCCCACGTCCTCGGTGACGGGCGAGCGGCCCACCGCCGACAGGAGGATTTCCGCCTCCAGCGTCTTGGTCTCGTTGCCCACCTTCATGGTGACGCGCACGCCGTCCGCCGTGTGCTCCACCTTCTCCACCGCGGAGCCGGTGTGCACGTCGATGCCGCGGCGCTTGAAGATCTTCTCCAGCTCCTTGGAGATGTCCGCGTCCTCGATGGGGAGCAGCGCGGGCATGTACTCCACGATGGAGGTCTTGCTGCCCACGTGGTTGAACACGGAGGCGAACTCACAGCCCACCGCGCCGGCGCCCAGCACGATGATGCTCTTGGGGACGCGGTCGATCTGCAGGATGGAGTCGCTGTTCAGCACCCGCTTGTGGTCCACGGGGACGTTGGGCAGGGACTTGGGCACCGAGCCCGTGGCGATGATGATGTTCTTCGCCTCCAGGACCTTCTTGGAGCCGTCCTCGGCGGTGACCTCCACCTTGCCCTTGCCGGCGATGCGGCCGTGGCCCTTCACCACCGTCACCTTGTTCTTCTTCATCAAGAAGTCGATGCCGTTGGCACCCTTGGTGACAATCTTGTCCTTGTGCTTCATCGCGTTGGGCCAGTTGATGGCCGGGCTGCTCACATCAACGCCGAAGTCAGCCGCCTCGCGGACGTGGTGGAACAGCTCCGCGGTCCACAGCAGGGACTTGGTCGGGATGCAGCCGCGGTGGAGGCAGGTGCCGCCCAGCCGCTTGTCCTTCTCGATGATGGCCGTCTTCAGGCCCAGCTGACCCGCGCGAATGGCGCCCACGTAGCCGCCGGGGCCCGAACCGATGATCACCACGTCGAACGTCTCAGCCACGCACGCCTCCGTAATTATTGCGGATGGAACCCGGTGGGGCTGATAACCCCCGGTCCCGGTTGGAATCAAGGAGTTTGCTCGTGCGCCGTTTCCCGCTCCGAACCCTCCTCTTGATGTTGGTAGCACTCATCGCCTTCGGGCGCCTGTGGTGTGTGACGCACCAGGAGAAAGCACCCGGTCCTCGCCCCGGGCGCATGGCCCAGGCGGGTGACGCCCCGGCCGGGGCCCCCGTCCCCTCCTCCGCCCCCGAGTGCCGCACGCTGGAACGGGCCCTCGAAAGCGCCCTCCGCACGCCCCAGGACACCCAGGTCCTTGACGAAGCGCGCCAGCAGCTCGACGCATGCCGTCAGCCGCCCGTTCGCGCCTGCGCGCTGGGCGTGGCCCTGGACGCCCGGTCGCCCTTATCCGAGGGAGAAGCCACACCGCTGCGTGGCCTGCTGGCCAGCCTGTGTGAGCGCTGCCCGCCGGCCGCCAATTCGTGCGCCCGTGCCGTGGGGCAGGCCCTGCTGAGTGCCGCGGTGGGACCGAATGCCGACGTCGCGAGCGCGAAATGGAACCTGGAGCATGCGGGGCCAGCCCTGGAGGGGGCTTGTGCCTCGCTCGTCCAGTTGGGGCTCGCACCCGCGGCCCAGTCAGACCTCACGGTACGGCCCCCGGTGCTCGCGCTCGTCGGGGAGCTGGCGCCCCGCTGCTCGCAGGCAGGCTTCCTGGATGACGCGCTGCTGCGCGCCGCCGCTGTGAACCTCGTGTCACCCACGCCCACGCTGGTCGCCCTGGCCGCGGTGCCCATTCCTCCCGAGACGAGCGCCATGAAGCCGGACCGGCTTGAAGGCACCGAGCCCGGCTTCCAGGCGTTCGACCGGGACGAGAACACCGGGGTCCCGGTCGGCAAGGCGCTCAAGAGTCAGCGATGGGAGGCGGACGGCGCGCTGCGCGCGAGCTACGCGCCCACGCTGAAGCAGCTCGTATCGGTGAGGATCCGCGCCACGGGCCCGGGAACGGTGCGCGCCATCGTCCGGACGCCGCAGGGCGTGGGCTTGAAGGACCCGGAGAAGGACTTCGCCTTCGTCAATCCCACCGTGTGCCGTTTCACCGGCACGGGTCAGTGGGAGGAGTGCCCGCTCCAGGTGCCGCTGCGCGACGTGGACGCCGTGAGCGTCTTCCCCGAGCGCGCGGACACCGAACTGAAGGAGCTGGAGGTCCACGGCGCCCGCTGAAGGCGCCGCCGACCGACGTCAGGCGACGAGGCCGCGCTCCTTGGCCAGTGTGAAGAGTGGCGCGGCGTCCTTCTTCAGCACCGCGCTCACGTCCTTGACGATGGAGTCACCCGACTTCGCGACCGACAGGAAGTTGTCGAAGGTGCGCGTGAGGATGAGCACGCCGGAGATGATGACGCGCTGAAGGTTGTGCTGCAGGTCCGTGCCTTCATAGATGAGCCACGCCTGCTCCACGCAGGTGCGGCGGGCATCCATGAGGAACTGGTTGAGGACGGTGCGCTCGTTCGCGTCGGGCACCTTCGACTTCGAGCTCACCGAACCCACGTAGATGAGGTTCGTGTTGAGCCGCGCCGCAGCTTCCTGCATCTGCGCCAGCACCAGCGTCACGTCCTCCTTGGTCGGAGGATTCTCCCAGCGGGAGAAGATGACTCGGTCGATGATCTCCGCTTTGTAGGTAGGGCCGTTCACGATGCCTCCGGTGAGGCGAGCGCCTGACCGGCACCCGCCCGGCTTGCCACGCTGCCGTGCGGTCGGATCTGTAGCAGGAACACTCCATTCGTTGAAGTGCACGACACCTGAACCGGCATTCATTTGGCCCGGCACCGCGGTTCTGTCCTGCAGCGGAAACGGACAAATCCACTCGGACCGACACAGACACTCAGGGAAAACACGTATACGCCCGCGTCATCTCCAGGATTCACCGGATCCTGTCGTACAGCGGACATGCGCGGTGGATCAGCGGGAAGCGCGTCTGGCGAGCACTGCCTTCACATCGTCGAGCGAGATGCCCAGAGGCCGGACCGCGACGAGCACGTGGTAGAGCACGTCCGCCGCTTCCTCCGCGGCGCGTGACGGGTCCACGTCCGCGCACGCCGTCACCAACTCCGCGGCCTCCTCGCCCAGCTTCTTCAAGCGCAGGTTGCGGTCCTCCAACAGGCGCCGCGTGTAGCTGGGAGGCGCATCACCGGGCCGCTCCACCGGCGCGGCGCGCCGAGCGAGCGTGTCATCCAGCGCGCTCAGTGCATCCCAACGGCCCGGGCCGAAGCAGGTCTCCGTCCCCCGGTGACACGCGGGGCCCGCCTTCTTCACGCGCGCGAGCACCGCGTCACCGTCACAGTCGGCGCGGAGCGCCACCACGCGCTGAACGTTTCCACTGGTGGCGCCCTTGTGCCACAGGCCGCGCGTGCGCGACCGGTAGTGCATCTCCCCCGTGGCCAGCGTGCGCTCCAGCGCTTCCCGGTCCGCGTGCGCCACCATCAACACGTCACCGGTGCTCGCGTCCTGCGTGACGACCGTCACCAGTCCGTTGCCCTTCGCAAAGTCGAGCGCGTCCAGGTCGAGCATCAGCGTGTCTCCACGGCGCCGAGCCGCTCCCGCACCACGCGCGCCATGGCCGCGTTGGTGGCGATTCCATTTCCGCCGAACGCGGTCCGCCGCCCCGTCCAGTCGGTGAACACACCGCCGGCTTCCTCGATGATGGGCTGCAAGGCCGCTCCATCCCAGGGGGACAGCAGCTCATCCACCATGACCTCCGCGCGCCCGGTGGCGACCAACAGGTAGCCGTAGCAATCCCCCCAGGTGCGGTCCACGGCCGCATCCCGCGCGAGCGCGCGCCAGGCGGCTCCACGCTCCGGGTACACCGGGAAGCGCTCATCCGTGGACAGCACCACGGCCTGGGACAGCTCCGCCTGCGTGGACACGGCCGCGCGCTGGTCGTTCCAGAAGCAGCCCCGCCCCGGCGCCGCCACCAGCAACTCACTCACCGCGGGGAAGTACGCGGCCCCCGCGAGGATGCGCTCCCCCTCCGCCAGCGCCACCAACGTGCCCCACAGGGGGACACCGCGGATGAACGTCTTCGTCCCGTCGATGGGATCCAGAATCCACCGGCGCTTCGCGCCCGGACGTGTCTCGCCGAACTCCTCGCCCAGGATGCCGTCCTGGGGAAAGCGCGCTTCCAGCCACTCGCGTGCCCGGGACTCCGCCGTGCGGTCCGCCACCGTCACCGGAGAGCCGTCCGACTTCGTGTCCACCGCGATGCCACCGCGGAAGAACGCCAACGCCGCGTCACCCGCTATCCGCGCCACCTCGGCGGCGGCCTGCATCAGATTTCCCGAGTCCGTCATGTCAGGCTCCGAATGTGAAGGCCGCTCTCGCGGAGCAGCGCCTTGATGGCACCCACGGTGGTGACGCCGTCGTGAAGGATGCCCGCGACCAAGGCCGCATCAGCGCCTCCCTCCTGGAACGCATCCCGGACGTGCACCGCGCTGCCCGCGCCGCCCGAGGCGATGACGGGCACATCGACCGCCTCCGACACGGCCCGCGTCAACGCCAGGTCATAGCCCGTCCGCGCGCCATCCCGGTCGATGCTGGTGAGGAGCACTTCCCCTGCCCCGCGCGCCACACACTCACGCGCCCAGGCCACCGCGTCCAGGTCCGTGGGCTTCCTGCCGCCATGGGTGTAGACGCGCCAGCGGTCGCCGTCTCGCTTCGCGTCGATGCTGGCCACCACGCACTGCGCGCCGAAGCGCTCCGCACATGCGGTGAGCAGCGCTGGGTTGGCCACCGCCGCGGAGTTGATGCTCACCTTGTCCGCGCCCGCACGCAGCGCCCGGCCCACGTCATCGACCGTGCGCACCCCGCCGCCGACAGCCAGGGGAATGAAGAGGTGCTCGGCGGTACGCCGCACCAGTTCCCACAAGGTGTCCCGCTCCTCGGCGCTGGCGGAGATGTCGAGGAACGTCAGCTCATCCGCACCCTCCGCTTCGTAGCACCGGGCCAGCTCCACCGGATCACCCACATCGCGAAGTCCCTCGAACTGGACGCCCTTCACCACGCGTCCGCCCTTCACATCCAGACAGACGACGAGCCGCCGCGTGAGCATCACTTCACCTCCAGGGACACGGAGCCCTTCATGCTGAACACCGAGCCCGAGTCCACCATGGCATCCCGCAGCGCCAGCCCCAGCGCCTTGAAGGACGCCTCCGTCGCGTGGTGGCTGTCCTTTCCGCGCAGCACCCGCAGGTGCAGCGTCACCCGGGCGTGCTCGCTGAACGAGCGCATCCAGTGCTCGTAGAGCCGATTCTTCAACGGCCCCTGGTAATAGAAGCGCCCCCCCGCATCCAGACAGGCCTGAACCAGCGCGTCGTCCATGGGGATGGTGCGCTCGGCGAAACGCGCGGCCGTGGCGGGAATCACCTGCTGCACCGCCGTGCCCAGCGTGATGGCCACGTCCTCCATCACATGGTGTGTGAGGTCCCCCCGCGCATGCAGCGAGAGGTCCAGCCCCGCGTAGCGCGCGAAGGTGGCCAGCATGTGGTCGAAGAACTTCAACCCCGTGTCCACGTTCGTGACGCCCTTGCCCGGCGACAGCTCCACCCGGACCTGCGTCTCCTTCGTCTCCCGAATGACAGTGGTCATCCCGCGAACTCCCGAGCGACTGCGCTCGCATCCAGCCTTCCGGTGTACAGCGCCATGCCAATGACGGCCCCGTATGCGCCCGCCGCCGCGAGGGCCCGCAGGTCCTCCATCGTCGTCACGCCACCCGACGCGTACAGGCGGTGCCGGCTGGTGCTCGCCACCTCCCGCATCAACGGCAGGTCCGCTCCCGACAACTGCCCCTCCTTGTGGACCGCCGTCACGAGCAGGCCCCCCAGCGGCAAGGGCTCGAAGGCCGCCAGCACCTCCCGGATGTCGCGATGGCTTCCCTCCGTCCAGCCTCGCGTCACCACCTCGCGCCCCTTCACGTCCGCGGCCACCACCACGCGGCCGGGGAAGCGGTTCGCGATGTCCGCCAGCCAGCCGGCGTCTTCGATGGCGCGAGTTCCCACCACCACGAACTCGGCTCCGCCCGACAGGACGGTCTCCACCCGGTCGGAATCGCGCACGCCGCCGCCCACGGAGAAGGTGAGCCCTCGCTCGTAGGAGGCCAGTTGGAAGATGGCGTCCGCGTTGGAGCCCTTGCCCAGCGCCGCGTCCAGGTCCACGACATGGAACGCGCGGAAGCCGTGACGGCGCCACTGCTTCAATGCCTCCAGCGGGTCCTCCATCCGGACCTTCTCCGCCGCGTACGAGCCGCCCACGAGCTGGACACACGCGCCCTCGCGCAGGTCGATGGCTGGAATCGCAATCACGGCGCCACCTCCCGCAGGAAGGCCTGCACGAAGCGCACGCCCGCCGTGGAGGACTTCTCCGGGTGGAACTGCACACCCACCACCCTTCCCCTGCGCACCGCCGCCGGGAAGCGGTCCGCCTCGTGCGTCGTCCACCCCGTCACCACCGAGGCATCTGCGGCGCGGCAGACGAAGCTGTGCGCGTAGTACACGGTGTCCAGCCGCGCCCCCGCCAGCGTGCGTTCGTCCTCAACCTGGTTCCAGCCAATCTCGGGCACTCGCATCGCCGCCAGCCGTGTCACCCGGCCCGCGAAGTAGCCCAGGCCAGCGCCCTCGCCTTCGTCACTGCCTTCGAAGAGCAACTGCATGCCCAGGCAGATGCCCAGGCACGGCAGGCCCTGCTCCAGTGCCGCGCGCATGGCTTCACGCCCTGGCTCGAGCCGCGCCACCGCCGCACCGAATGCGCCCACTCCCGGCAGCACCAGCACGTCGGTGTCCAGCGCACGCAAGGGGTCCTCCTGGACGCGCACCTCAGCGCCCGGCACCGTGGCCAGCGCCTTGGCCAGCGAGTGGAGGTTGCCCGCGCCGTAGTCGAACAAGGTGACTCTCATCGCAGCGCCTCCCGCAGCGCCGCCAGCGCCGTCTCCATCAAGGGCCAGGGCCCCACACCGATTCGGAGCGCGTCGCCCACGCCCGTCAGCGCCTGGAACGCCCGCACATTCACGTCCCGCTCTCGCATCCGCTCCGCGACCGCCAGCGCGCCCGGAAGCGGCACCATCAGGAAGTTGGCTTCCGATGGCAGAGGCGTCAGACCCAACGACACCAACTCGCCGCGCAGCCGCTCGCGACAGGCGACGGCTTCCTCCGCACGGGCTCGAACCCAGTCCGCGTCACCATTCAGCACCGAGACGGCCACGGCCTCCGCGACACTGGTGAGCTTGTAAGGTCCGCGAGCCTTCTCGACCTCCGCCACCAGTTCGGGCGCTCCGACGCCCCACCCGACTCTCAGCCCCGCCAGCCCGAAGGCCTTGGAGAAGGTGCGCGTCACCAGGACATTCGCCCGCCGTCGCGCCAGGTCGAGGAAGTCCTTCCCCGGCGCGAAGTCCGCATAGGCCTCATCGATGATGACGATGCCGGGTGCATCCTCGACAACACGCTCCACCGCCGCCCGCGACAGCGCGGTGCCTGTGGGGTTGTTGGGCGAGCACAGGTAGATGACCTTCGCCCCCGTGCCGAGCAGTGCGTCCGAATCCAGGTCGAAGTCCGGCTTCAACGGTACCGGCACGCCCTCGAGTCCGTTCGCCTTGGCGAACAGCGGCACCATGACGAAGGTCGGGTCCTGATAGGCCAGCGTGTCCCCGGGCTCCAGGAAGGCGCGCAGCGCCGAATCGATGACATCATCCGAGCCACAGCCCGTCGTTATCTCGTCGGGCGCCGCTCCAATGGACGCCGCCAGCGCCCGGCGCAGGTCCGGGGCATACCCGCGCGGATAACGCGGTACGCGGGACACGGTGGTGACAAGTACCCGCTCCACGGAGGGCGGAACGCCAAAGAGGTTGGTGTTGTCACTCAGGTCCACCCGGCACGGCTGCGTCGAAGGCGCGTACAGCGGAATGTCCCGGTACGAAGCCCGCCTGGGAATCATGGCCACCCCCAGGCGCGCGCGGCGTCCGCGTGCGCGAAGAGACCCTCACTGTCGGCCAGCCGCCCCACGTCCTCCGCCAGTGACGCCGCCGCCGTGGGCGCGACGCGCTGGTAGGTGGTCCACCGGTAGAAGTCGAGCAGGTTGAGTCCCGAGTACGCCCGCGCCAACCCCGCCGTAGGCAGCACGTGGTTGGAGCCGGTCATGTAATCGCCGTAGGCCACCGACGAGCGCTCACCCAGGAAGACGGTGCCCGCGTTGCGCACCCGTCCCAGGTCCTCCCGCGGCGACGCGGTGGCGATGAGCAGATGCTCCGGAGCGAAGTCCGCCACGAAGGGCCAGGCTTCCTCCAGGGACGCCACCGTCAGCACCGCGCCACGAGAGCCCAGGGCCGACGTGACGATCTCCCACCGCTTCGCGCGCTCGGCCTGCCGCTCCACCTCCGCGGCGATGGCGTCCGCCAGCGCGTCGCCCAGCGCCAGCGTGACACACGCCGCCTCTGGATCATGCTCCGCCTGAGCCAGCATCTCCCGCGCCACCGCGGCAGGGTTCGCCGTGTCGTCGGCCACGACCAGGATTTCACTGGGGCCCGCGGGTGCTTCAATCGCCACCGCGCCCACCACCTGCAGCTTGGCCTCGGCCACATAGGCATTGCCCGGCCCCACGATGCGGTCCACGCGAGGCACGCTCTCCGTCCCATAGGCCATGGCCGCCACCGCGCCCGCCCCGCCCAGCGAGAAGACGCGGTCCGCGCCCGCCAGGGATGCTGCCGCCAGCACGTTGGGGTGTGGCAGTCCATCGGGCCCCGGTGGCGAGCACACGATGACCTCGCCCACGCCCGCCACCTTCGCGGGCACCACGCCCATCAGTACGCTGCTGGGGTACACCGCGCGGCCTCCCGGTGCATACACGCCCACGCGGCCCAGCGGATCCGGCCGCCGGCCCACGAGGACACCGGGCTCGGTTTCGACCTCCACCGATTGCGGCTTCTGCGGCGCATGCGCCAGGACGATGTTGCGGGCCGCTCGGGCCAGCGCGTCCCTGACCGATGGCTCCAATCCGGCGAGCGCCGCGGCACAGACCTCTCGCGGAACCTCCAACGCCGTCAGCTCCACGCGGTCGAACTGCCGCGCGAGTTCGAAGAGCGCCTGGTCTCCTTCCGCTCGCACGCGGGCGATGAGCTCCCGCACGCGCAGCGCGACGCGCGCATCGGATCCAGTCGCGCGGTCCAGCAGACGCCGGAAGTCCTCCCGAGCAAGAGCGGACAGGGGACCTCGGTACCTCAGGGTCGACGAAGCAAGGAAGGCCGTCATGCCATCAACCTTTCAATGCGGGTGACGAGGATGCCCTCGCAGCCCAATGCCTTCAGCGCGTTGATGGTGCGGTAGATGGTCTTCGCCGGCACCACCGCGTGCACGGCCACGAAGTCACCGCCGTCCAGCACGTCCACCACGGTGGGCCCATTGAGGCCCGGGAGGACTTCACGCACCCGGATGAGCGAAGCCTTCGGCACGTTGGCCATCAGGTAGCGCTTGTCGCGCGCCGCCAACACCGAGCCCAGCGCCTGCTTCAACTCAGCCAGCTTCTGCTGGGTTTCCACCGGGTTGCCCTTGCACGCCACCAGCCGCGCACTGGACTCCAGCACCGTGCCCACCTCGCGCAGGCCGTTCATCTTCAGCGTGGAGCCGGTGGACGTCAGGTCCACGACGATGTCCGCGATGCCCAGGTGGGGCGCAATCTCCGCCGCGCCCGATACTGGAACCACCGCGACCCGCTGCCCGCGCCTGGCGAAGAACTCCTGCGTCAGCCGGGGGAAGCAGGACGCGACCCGCATGCCCTCCTTCACGTCCTCCGGCGAGGCGAAGCCGCCCTCCTCCCGCGCCGCCACCACCAGGCGACACCTGCCGAACTCCAGGTCCATCAGCAGGTCCAGCTCGCGTCCGGACTCACACACCAGGTCCCATCCGGTGACACCTGCGTGCGCGGCGCCGTCCGCCACGAACTCCGGGATGTCCTGGGCGCGGACGAAGATGGCCTCGAACTCTCCGCCCAATGACGCGGTGAGCGCGCGCTCACCCCGGGCCCGCACCTCCAGGCCCGCGTCATTGAACAACTCCCGTACTTCGTCCGAGAGGCGGCCTTTGTTGGGCAGAGCAATCTTCAGCTGCATGGGGGCCCTTCGAGACTGCGAGGAGACAACGACGCGAAAACGAAAAAAGGCCCGTCCTGGTGGGACGGGCCTTCGGTCGCTGCGGCAGGTGCCGAGGTGGGTGGTGCGTCTAGCGTCTCACCCAGGCATGCGCATGGCGAACGGTCCCGTCGGGGCCGAGCCGATGATGCGCATGGTGATGGTGAAGGGACGCGAAGAGCATCGCAGCATGAGTAACGACAAAGCGCCCCGCCGTCAACCGGGCCCGGGGAGAGCCCGCGCAACGCTTGCAAACACCCGCGCGGGCGAGCAGGAAGCGCCCATGCAAGTCGCGGACGTCATCGTCGTGGGTGGGGGCATCATGGGCTGCGGCATCGCGCTGCGGCTGCGGCAGGCCGGAGTGCGCGTCGTCGTTCTGGAGCGCTCCATTCCAGGCGCGGAGGCCTCCAGCGCGGCGGCGGGAATGCTCGCGCCCCAGATGGAGTCCGACGGTCCGGGCGCCTTCCTGGATTTGTGCCTGCGCAGCCGCGGCCTCTATCCCGCCTTCGCCGCCGAGCTGCGCGAGCTGTCCGGCGTGGACGTGGCCTACCGGCCCTGCGGCATCCTCAAGGTCGCCTTCAACGAAGCCAGCCTCCACCACCTGGACGCCACGGTGGCGTGGCAGCGTGGCATGGGCCTCCGGGCCGAGTTGATCGACGGCGCCGCGGCCCGCGCCCTGGAGCCGCGCCTGTCCGCGAAGGCCGTGGGCGCCGCGCACTTCCCGGACGACCATCAGTTGGACAACCGGCTCCTGGTGCGCGCCCTGACGATGGCCGCCGCCCGGCTGGGCGCGGAGTTCCGCAGCGGCTACGTGCGCGGCGTGGTGCAGGAGGGTGGCCGCGCGGTGGGCGTGGACCTGGACGGAGAGCTGCTGCGCGCCGACGCGGTGGTGCTGGCCGCGGGCTCCTGGTCCGCCCTGGTCCAGGGCGCCGGCGTGGAGGCCCGGGCGGTGCGGCCCGCGCGCGGGCAGATGGTTCAATTCCAGACACGCCTGCCCCTGCTGGACCGCATCGTCACGTCCGAGAAGGGCTACCTGGTGCCGCGCGCGGACGGCCGGGTCATCGCTGGCAGCACCATGGAGCTGGTGGGCTTCGACAAGCAGGTGACCGCGGCGGGGCTGGCGCGCATCCTCGACATGGCCCTGGAGCTGTGCCCGGAGTTGGGCTCGGCGCCCATCACGGAAACGTGGGCGGGCTTCCGGCCGTGGACCGAGGACAAGCGGCCCTATCTGGGTGAGGGCCCCGTGCCCGGGCTCTTCCTGGCCACGGGCCACTTCCGCAACGGCATCCTCCTGGCCCCCATCACCGCGAAGCTCGTCGCGCAGGCCGTGCTGGGTGAGCGGCCCGCCGTGGACCTGGCCCCGTTCCGGTACGACCGCTCGTCCGCCCAACCCCGCACCTGACGCAACCCGACGTCAAGGGTGAGGAGCCGTCCCCCTGCCTCCTCGGCCCCAGGGGGTACGAGCGGGCGGGCGGTCCCACCGCCTGATTCAGAGGGGCGGACAGGACGCGGAGCCTGCCTGTCCCACCCACCTCCAGGGGTCGTCCCCTCGCCAGGCCCCTCAATCGATCAGCCCTGAACCCTGATCCGATGGTAAATTCCCGTACTCGTTGGCCAATGAATCCCGGAAACCTCTAGAATCGCTCGCTGTGGAAGCCATCCCCCCTGCCCCACCCCGAATCCTCATCGTCGACGATGACGACTCCGTACGAGACGTCATCTCTGTCCTGCTACGTGAGGAAGGCTACAACTGTGTCGTCGCCAACGGGGCCGAGATGGCCCTGGACCTGGCGGGCGAGGAGGAGACGCCGCTCGTCATCAGTGACATGAAGATGCCGGGCAAGGACGGCCTCTGGCTCCTGGAGAACCTCCGCGAGCGGCTCCCCGACACCTCCGTCATCATGCTCACGGGCTACGGTGACACCGAATCGGCCGTGGACTGCCTGCGCCGCGGCGCGGTGGACTACCTGCTCAAGCCACCCAAGCTCACGGACCTCATCCGGGCCATCGAGCGGGCGCTGGCCAAGCGCCGCATCGAGATGGCCCGCAAGCGCTACCAGAAGAAGCTGGAGCGCAAGGTCCGGGACAGGACGGCCGAGCTGCGCAGCGCCCTGCGCGACATCGCCAACACGTACCAGAACACGCTGCTGGCCCTGGTGGCCGCCCTGGACGCGCGCGAGCACGAGACGAGCGACCACTCCCAGCGCGTGGTCAGCTACACGTCCGCCATCGCGCAGCGCATGGGCATCCAGGGCAAGGAGCTGGAGGAGATCGGACGCGGCGCGCTGCTGCACGACATCGGGAAGATTGGCGTGCCGGACGCGGTGCTGCTCAAGCCGGGCAAGCTCACCCCGGACGAGTGGCTGGAGATGCGCAAGCACCCGGACATCGGCTTCCAGATGATCCAGGCCATTCCGTTCCTGGACACGCCCGCCTCCATCGTCCTTTCGCACCAGGAGCGCTGGGACGGCGCCGGCTATCCGCGCAACCTCCAGCGGCACGAAATCCACATTGGCGCGCGCATCTTCGCCGTGGCGGACACGCTGGACGCGATGACGAGCGACCGGCCCTACCGCAAGGGCACGACGTTCACCAACGCCATCCAGGAGATCAAACGCTGCGCCAACACGCAGTTCGATCCGGAAGTCGTACGGGCGTTCCTCGACATTGGCGAGGAGGGGCTGATCCGCATCAAGCAGGAGATGGCGACGAAGAAGCTCCAGCTCCCGCAGGCCGAGCAGGACGCCCATGACGCCGAGGCGGAGCTGGCCCGGCTCACGGATCTGGACGACGACGTGGACGCCGCCGTGCCAGGCCACTCCGCCAGTGACGAGGACGAGCCCAAGTCCGCCGTCGTACGTTCGGCGGCTGGCAACAAGGGGTGAGCCTGGCTGGAAGAGATGACCCACGGGGGGGCGGCTGTTATGAGGACAGGTCCGCCGTGACGACTCCTGCCCTCCAGCCCCCGCCTTCCGCGCTGGCGCCGCCCCTGCTGGACGCGCAGGGGCGGCGGATGACGTACCTGAGGCTGAGCATCACCGACCGGTGCAACTTCCGGTGCAGCTACTGCTCGCCCGCTTCGTGGGGCGGCAAGCGGGACCTGCTGGGCCCCGAGGAGCTGGAGCGAATCACCTCCGTCTTCGCCCGCATGGGAATCCGCCGCGTGCGGCTCACCGGCGGCGAGCCGTTGATCCGCCCGGACATCCTCGACATCGCCCGGCGCATCGCCGCCGTGCCCGGCATCCAGCACCTGGCCATCACCAGCAATGCCAGCCACCTGGAGCGGCTCGCCCGCCCCCTGCGCGAGGCGGGCGTCACCCAGCTCAACCTGAGCCTGGACACCCTCCTGGCGGAGACGTTCCGCCGCATCTCCAAGCAGGGGGACTTCGACGCAGTGCTGCGAGGCGTGGACGCGGCGGCGGGCGCCGGCTACGCGTCTCTCAAGCTCAACGTCGTCGTCATGCGGGGCGTGAACGACGAGGAAGCCTCCGCCCTGATCGCCTATGCGCACGCGCGCGGCTTCACGCCCCGCTTCATCGAGCTGATGCCCTTCGGCCAGGGCACCCCGGTGCCCACCGCGGAGCTGGTAGAGCGGCTCCAGGCGTCAGGACTGCCACTGGAACCCGAGCCTGATGACACGGGCGACGCCGCCGGACCGGCGCGCTACTGGCGTGCGCCCGGAGGCCGCGTGGGCTTCATCTCCCCGCTCACCCAGAACTTCTGCGGCACCTGCAACCGCGTGCGCGTGGCGTCCAATGGCGACTTGCGCAGCTGCCTCGGCGGCCGGGCGCAGGCGCCGCTGCACCAGCTCATCCGCGGCGGCGCCAGCGACGTGGAGCTGGCCGTGGCCATCCGCCAGGCGCTGGGCGACAAGCCAGAAGGGCACCGCTTCACCGAGCCCGGCAACGGCGCCACGCTGCTGTCCATGATGGGCATCGGCGGTTGAAAACACGACGGGCGGGCCCGCGCCTTCGCGCCTGGCCCGCCCGAGTGTTCCTGGACCGTTTCCGCCGGCCCCGCGTGGCGCGCTACTTCACCAGTCGAATGTTGACCGGGTACTTGTAGAGCTGGCCCTCGTTCGCCTTCAGGCCCGCGATGATGGCGAAGACGATGGCCACGATGCCGACGATGGGCAGCAGGACGGCGCCAATGCCGATGCACACGGTGATGGCGCTGACGAAGGCCGCGATGAACACCGTGATCTGGAAGTTCAGCGACTCCACGGCGTGGGCGCGGACGAAGGAGGACTCCTTGCCCTTCGTCAGCATCAGCACCAGCGGCACGGCGAAGCCCAGGCCCACGAAGTTGGCCAGGATGGTGCCCATGTGAGCGAGCAGCCCCATCGTCTTCTCATCCTGGGTCGGCATCGGCGTGCCACTGATGAACGAACCCATTTGCTCCTGCGGCGGAGTCTCCATTGAAAATCCCCTCCAAAGATGTCTCGGGCGCGTGCACCGCACCCAGCGGGGTCCACCATGACACGCACCCGCTCCGATTGTCACGTCCAGGACAGGTGAACTGAAGGGGCACCCGCCTAGCGGTACAACTGGCTCCCCGCCTTCTTGAATTCCTCGCTCTTCTCATCGAGCGCGGACTGAAGCGCGGCGTCGTCGCTCACGCCCTGCTTCGCCGCGAAGTCACGCACCTCTTGCGTGATCTTCATGGAGCAGAACTGCGGACCGCACATGGAGCAGAAGTGCGCCACCTTCGCGCCTTCCGCCGGGAGCGTCTCGTCGTGGAAGGCGCGAGCGCGCTCGGGGTCGAGCGACAGGTTGAACTGGTCCTCCCAGCGGAACTCGAAGCGGGCCTTGGACAGCGCGTTGTCCCGGGCTTGAGCCCCTGGATGCCCCTTGGCCAGGTCCGCGGCGTGGGCGGCAATCTTGTACGTGATGACGCCTTCCTTCACGTCATCCCGGTCCGGCAGGCCCAGGTGCTCCTTGGGCGTCACGTAGCAGAGCATCGCCGTGCCGAACCAGCCGATCATCGCCGCGCCGATGCCGCTGGTGAAGTGGTCGTAGCCCGGCGCGATGTCCGTGGTGAGAGGCCCCAGCGTGTAGAACGGCGCCTCGCCGCACACGGCCAGCTGCTTCGTCATGTTCTCCTGGATGAGGTGCATGGGCACGTGGCCCGGGCCTTCAATCATCACCTGCACGTCGTGCTTCCAGGCAATCTGGGTGAGCTCGCCCAGCGTCTCCAGCTCACCGAACTGCGCCGCGTCGTTGGCATCCGCGATGGAGCCCGGCCGCAGCCCGTCTCCCAGGCTGAAGCTGACGTCGTACGCCTTCATGATTTCGCAGATCTCCTCGAAGTGCGTGTAGAGGAAGTTCTCCCGGTGGTGGGCGAGGCACCACTTGGCCATGATGGAGCCGCCACGGCTGACGATGCCGGTCAGGCGCTTCGCCGTCCACGGCACGTAGCGCAGCAGCACGCCTGCGTGGATGGTGAAGTAATCCACGCCCTGCTCGCACTGCTCGATGAGCGTGTCGCGGTACAGCTCCCAGGTGAGGTCCTCCGCCTTGCCGCCCACCTTCTCCAGCGCCTGGTAGATGGGCACGGTGCCGATGGGCACCGGCGCGTTGCGGAGGATCCACTCGCGCGTCTCGTGGATGTTGCGGCCGGTGGACAGGTCCATCACCGTGTCCGCGCCCCAGCGGATGGACCACACCATCTTCTCCACCTCTTCCTCGATGGAAGACGTGACGGCTGAGTTGCCGATGTTGGCGTTGATCTTCACCAGGAAGTTGCGACCGATGATCATCGGCTCCAGCTCCGGATGGTTGATGTTGGCCGGGATGATGGCGCGGCCCCGCGCGATTTCGTCACGCACGAACTCGGGCGTAATCACCCGCGGAATCGCCGCGCCCCACGACTGGCCCGGGTGCTGGGCCGCGAGCGACGCCTCCACCTGGAGGTTCTCCCGCAGCGCCACGTACTCCATCTCCGGGGTGATGATGCCCTTGCGCGCGTAGTGCAGCTGCGTGACGTTGACGCCGGACTTCGCCACGCGCGGCGAGCGGCGGTGGGCGAAGCGCAGGCCCGCCAGGCGCGGGTCCGCTTCACGGGCGCGGCCGTATTCGGAGCTCACGCCGGACAGCGCTTCGGTGTCATTGCGGCCCAGGATCCAGGACTCGCGCAGCGCGGGCAGCCCCTGCCGCAGGTCGAGCTCCGCGGCCGGATCCGTATACGGCCCGCTGGAGTCGTAGACGTGCACGGGCGGGTTGGCCGTCTCCTTCGCGTCCGGGCCGTGGCCGAGGCGCGTGGGCGTCTGGCTGATTTCGCGCAGGGGCACGCGCAGGTCCGGGTGCAGCACGCCGGGCACGTACACCTTGCGCGAGGCTGGCAGCGGGCCCCGGCTGATTCCCTCCAGCACCTTCCCGTCGACCTTCAGGCTTCTGGACGCTCCGCTCATCACGCATCTCCTCTTGAGAGGGCGGACGGGCAGGCGGTCGGGGGGCAGCAAGCCTCCCGGGCCGCTTCCCTCCGCCGGTACGAACCGGTTCAGGTTCCAAGGGTTGGCCGGGACCACGGCCGTCTCAGTCCCTTCCGGGACACCCCTAGCGACTGGGTGAGCATGTAGCGCACAGCGCGGCCGGCTTCAACCCGGCCGCGGGCGCAAGCGCTTGTCGACCGCGCAATGTCTGCGGAGCGGCGGGCGTCCACGCAAACCTTGCGCGCCCCAAGGCAGGGAAACACCGTTCCCTGGGGCAGACCTGTTGGCCCCGGAGATGCAACGATGACGGGACAATCGTCGTCTTCCACCCGCCAGGAGTACCGCCATGCAGATTGTCGGAGAGCTGATGACCCGTGACGTCGTCACGCTCAAGGAAACGCAGAACCTGGCCAAGGCGGATGAGCTGCTCCGGCTGCACCGCATCCGTCACCTGCCGGTGGTGCGGCAAGAGAAGCTGGTGGGCCTCATCACCCACCGCGACCTGCTGCGCGCCGCCGCCACCCACGCCACGGACCCGGCCGCGCAGCCGCTCTGGGCCGCGGACATCATGACGCGCGACGTGCAGACGGTGCGCCCGGACACGCCGCTGCGCCGGGCGGTGACGCTGATGCTCGAGCACAAGTACGGCTGCCTGCCCGTGGTGGATGAGGGCGGCGTCCTCCAGGGCATCCTCACCGAGGCGGACCTGGTCCGCTACGCCCAGCACCTCATCGGCGAGCAGGACCGCCGGGAGCTCGCCGCCGAGTTCAATGCCTGACCCCTCCGCCAGCGCGTGAGGGGCGGGCCCGTGTCCCCTCTCCGCCTGGCGTGCTCCCCCCGCCCC